>JAEOTM010000060.1 GCA_016839815.1 Candidatus Hodarchaeota archaeon | reverse complement strand
TATTGTAAGGACAGCTATCAGTATAAACTCAAACGCTAATTCCTCAAATCCCCAACCACGGAGCATAATACCCTCGAATATTGTGATGGCAAAAGTTAAGGGTATGAATTTCGACATACTAGCAATGATTGGTGGTAAAGATGACATCGGAATCATCATTCCAGAAAACGCGAGAGAGGGAATAGCTACCAAGACTGCAATCTGTACAGATTGAAATTCGTTTTTAGCAAAGTTACTAAGAAAAATTGCTAGAAAAATATTTGCTAGTCCATATAAGAATCCAGCAAAAAATAGAAGTGATAAACTCCCCTGAATAACAGTTCCATAGCCAAAAATAGCAATTGCTAAAACTAAGATAGTTTCCAACATTGCCAACAAAGACAGTGCGGAAACGTAACCCAAAATCCGTTCTACTGGCGTGAGGGGTGTGGTAAATAATCTCAATTTTGTTTTACCAATATCTTCCCTGATTACGGTCAAGACTGAAAGCAGTAATATCAGAAATGTTAAAATATAACCCATCACCCCAGGAATAGTTACATCAAGTCCAGAAAATTCGACACCTCCAAAGGCTAATTCTTCATCCAATATTATTCCCTTACCCTCCAAAACTACCTGCATTGCATCTGAAAGTGCAGCATACACTATCCCTTTAATTTGAGGTTTTGTTCCATCAATATAGATTTTTATTGTTGCATTCCCATTCAATATCATCTCTGTTGTAAAATTACTGTCAAAATGAATTGCTGCCACCAATTCACCAGAATCTATCATATCTTTACCATCTTGATAAGAACCAACTTTCATACTAACCCTATCATCAAGTAGTAATTCGTCATATATTGCTTCTCCCAGATTTATCTCTTCAAGCGATAAAGGATTAATGAAACCGTCATCAAGATTTTCAAGATATATGGGTACATTTTTGATGTCACCAGAGAGAGTAGTTCCAAAAACGAACATGAATAAAATTGGCATTGCAACTAGCATACCAAAAGTTATGCGATCTCTCCTAAATTGCTTGAGAATTCTTGCGGTTACGGCTAAACTTCTAGCAAGAGAGAATTTTTTATGAGTTCTCTTATCCATCAACTTTCTCATCTCCACTTAAATGAATAAAGACCTCTTCGATGGTATTTACGGAATGTTTTTGCTTCAGTTCAGCAGGTGTTCCCTCTTCAATTAGCAATCCTTCCCTCATCAACCCAATCCTATCAGCTTTCTCAGCTTCATCCATAACGTGAGAGGTTATGAGAATTGTTTTACCTGAATCTCGCAATTTCCTGAAATAGTCCCAGAAATATGCTCTGAGTACTGGATCGACACCCACTGTCGCTTCGTCAAAAAGCAATATTGATGGTTGGTGAATTAGTGCAACAGCAATGCTTAATCTTCTCTTCATTCCACCCGATAATTGTTCTGCAATCACATTCTTCTTCTCTTTCAAGTTGAGAATTTTAAGCAAATTTTTTCCAGTCTTTTCGATTTCTTCTCTGCTTAGACTGAATAACTTCCCAAAAAAAGTGATATTTTCCCAAACTGTTAGATCAAAATATAAAGCATAATCTTGTGGAGCGATCCCAATATAGCTCGCAATCTGCTTACGATTTTTTGGTTGACTCATTCCCCAAATTTTCATCTCTCCAGCAGTTGGCATTAACACTCCTGATAGCATATCAATGGTAGTTGTCTTTCCACTGCCATTAGCTCCAATGAAAGCGTATATTTCTCCTTTTTTTATCCTTAGATCAAGGCCATTGACAGCTTTAACCTTACCTTTGTTATAATATTTTACCAAATTCCTTGTTTCTATTGCATATATGCTCATATTCATCAAAACTCGGTGTAAACAACATGGAAGAACTTCCTATTTAATTTTTTCCAGAATTTAAATCAATGGTTACAGTCAAGAGGACCGCTCCAAGAATGAAATTATTTAAATCCTGACATATCTCAGTTTAATGGAGGAAGAAGAGAAAAAGGTACTGATACATTAAATCCAAATTAACAAGGGAAAACAGTTCATAGATAGTATTTTCTTTTACGATGAAAGAAGAAAGATATTTTGAGCTCGCTTTAGGAACTCTAAGTCTAATTCTTCCATATCTTGATAGGAGCTTAATAATTCACTCAACCGTTTCTCAATTACTGCTCTATTTGGTAATATTGATCGATAGAGAATAGGAAATATCACAACCACAAGACCATAGTTCATAGAGTTATTGAGTTTGATGCGTTCATCAAAATGATCTTTCTCAGTCATTCTGAATCCGTAGACTAAGCTATGATACTTACTAAAGGGATTCTGTGTCTGACTCTTTCCATCTTTATCCCCAATTGCAGCATCGAATCGGGTGCTTGGGACTGGTAATTCATACAAACCTTGAGCATAATTGTGCCCAGTTCCAGTAGCTGACATATAATGGGTTCCAAGCTTAACTAAAAAACTCTCCCGATTCTGTTCTGACTCAAAAGCATTTTCAAATGGGAGAGGAGAAGTAAGGTAAGGTTCAGGACCTACTTGACCAAATTTAAATACTGAAATAGATAATTGAGTCGGATCGGTCTTCAATCGCTTAGCAAGAACGGTTTCCTGTAGAAGATTATGTTCTAGCAAAAGAGGAACAATAATATCTCTAAGATCAGTTTGGAGAAGATCTTCTTTCGTAATATAGTCTTGAATACCTAATTTCATTGCCTGAACGGCTATTTGCTCCGAACCTAAACCAGTTACCATTACAATTGGAATTTCTGGATTCAAATTTCTTATCTCACGTATTACATCAATACCAGAAAGACCAGTAGGTAGATTATAATCAACCAAAATTAAATCAAAATCAGGATCTCCTTTAATCTTCTCAACAGCCCTCTCTCCGGTTTCACTTATTGTGATATTATGTATTCCGAGATTATTGAGCTGTTTTACAAACAAAAATTGGTGATCTTTGGAATCCTCAACTAAAAGTACCTTTGCCGTAATCAGGGGATCGGAATTCACATCGCTCATAAGTAGGTACCTTCGGCTTTAGCTTCGTCAGTAATGATAAGATTTCGATTTGTTTAAAGAAATGATCTTTTTTATTTATATCCGAATTTTTACCTCACCTTTTGAAAAAAAAATCAAGAAAACTTCCAAAAAACTGATTTTGAGAATAATTGAGGAGGATTAATTGGGTGGGAAAAGACCATTTTTTGTTAACCATTCGTAAGATTCATCTAAAGTGGTCTCCATATCTTTTTCTGGGTTGTAGTTAAGTTCAGTTTTAATCTTTGTGTCATTATAACGCCTAGATTTCGCAAATTTTGTTACTCTATACCGATTTAAAGTGGTTTTCCGTCCTGATAATTTTGAATAAATTTCTGAGACTACTGCTACGGTATACACTAATCTATAATTCATTGAGGAGGGAGGTTTAATGGGTTTCACTAATTTTACAATATACTCTAAGAAGTCGATCATTCTACACTCAAATGACTTAATATTGTACGCTTGGCCTTTTGAACGCGGTTTAGAAGAGTCTAAAAGTAATAAAGCCGTGATAAGATCGACAGGATGAATAAAGGTAGCAAACATTTTTCCTCCTCTTAATATCGGAAATTTATGTTCATATACCGCCTTAAAAATTGCACCGATGGTTTTTGTATCTCTTGGACCTATTATACTTGGTGATCTTACTAGACTAAAATTATCCCACCCCTCTTCATCTTTGAGTTTCCACAAATATTTTTCCTGGTAATATTTACTCTTCTGATAGATACTGGTGGGATTAAACTGGAAATCTTCTTTTATGGGTGAACTTGGAATATAATGACCATAGACTCCTGTAGAACTTGTGTGGGATATAAAAGGGTCAGTATTTGCATCCCGACAGACAGAAACCAGGTTTTGTAATCCTTCCACGTTAGCTTTGTAGAGCTCTTTCCAAGATGCCCAATCATCCGCTCGTGCTGCTAGGTGGATAACAGTAGTTACATCTGAAATTGCTTCTTTTAAACTATTGATATCATTTAAATCGGCTTTTATAGGAATTAATCCTAGTTCTTCTACCTTCTTCTTACTTTCAGGATTACGTACAATGACACGGCACCCTTTCTCGTATAATGAAGGGGATTTTCCTATTTTTTCTAGCAAAAATCCTCCCACTAAACCTGTACCACCAGTAATTAAGAGAACCATCCATTACCACCGAGAGATAAATCAAATAAGACTTTTTTAGTATTATGAGTTAGATTTAGTATCAATTAATGAATCATTTCCCAGTTTCCCCTAACCAGAAATCTAAACTACTATCCTTGGAGTTGAGCTTGGTTTTCAATGTTTTTATACGCTTTTCTGCAATTTGATAAATTCTATCAGAGATTTCAAACCCAATATAGTTTCTATTGAATTTTATTGCTGATAACACCACGCTTCCACTCCCTAGAAATGGTTCAAGTATAGTATCCCCCTCATTGCTTGCCATACGTATGCATTTATCAGTGATTGCTAATGGAAGACGCGTAGGGGTCTTATCTCCACCTTTCTGATAATCACGTTTGATTCGCCAAACATCTTCGAAATACAGTTTTCCTGGGGAGCTACTATATTCAGGAACTCTATTAAAAGTCCGTAACTTGTCATCTTTCACTCCTAACTTTGTGAAATATAAAATATGGTAATGACTGGTTACAAACCGCTTTTTTGTGAAAACTCCGAATTGATATTTCCATATAATATGATTAATAATTCGAAATTCTAGCTCGGTTAGAGCATTTAAAATATCTCCCAGATGATTCCATCCACTAAATATAAATCCACTAGCATCTGATTTCATCGCTTCATGGCATTTAGTAATCCAATTTAGCGTAAATTCATAGTAATCATCGGTAGAAATCTCATGATACATTAAACCAAGTTCTTTCTGCTTTCTGTTATATTGAGTGCCAACTTTATGAAAATTTATTCCGAAGGGAGGATCTGTGAGTAGAAGGTCTACTGAATTCTTTTCAACTTGATCTAAACCTTGAATACAGTCCATATTATAGATCTGATTAATTGTTAACGGCATTGTAGATCATTCCTCCTCAAAGTGGTAAATTAAAGATGATTCAACAGCAGAATGTGGTACTGGTTCTCCAGTTGGTCCCACTATTGGTGAAGGTGATTCTCTTTCCTGTGATTGAAGTTGAGTTTTCCTGAATATAAGTACAAGTAATAAACCTAAAGAAAAGCCTAAAATTTCTAAAGATTCAGAAATCATTGCTATAAGAAGAAGAATTGAAAATGGATCTGTAAGAACTACACTGAACGGAAAACTAGGAACTCCTATCGGTATAAGTAATAATAAATGAAGAGTTCTAAGGAAAATCACAAACATGCCCAGAAGGAAGAATCCTATGCGAGTGATTGACTTTGAATATCCAGAACCCGACATAAATCGACGGAATATTGAAGGGAGACTTGTATATATCACCCAAGCGAAGAAAATTCCTTGCAGTTCAAAATACAGGCCATACAGGGCAGGTGTGCTAATTGAGGTTTCTTGACTGATCCATGTAACCAATTGATGCCACCAAGGTATCTCAGAAATCTGTATAAAGAAGAAAGTGGAATTCTCGGAGAAAAAAATGGAGATGATGAAGTTTAAAAGGTTTGAGAAGATACGGTAAATTTCGATCAGTAAGCTTATCCCCAAAATGATGGTTTTATAATTCCAGCGACTCTTTTCCTGATCTACTGGTCGAAAGACTTTTTTAACCGACATACCTCCTGCAAAATTTAATATAAACATATAGAATGCAAGGGGCAACGTAAATACTATGAATATCAGTTCTAGGACTCCTATCTTTAACAATAAGTCCATCTGTACTGGTGAGGGAGGTACAGACAGATCTTCTACAAAAAATACCTTGAGGATTTCTAGAATGTCATTCAAGGATGAAATTACATAAACAGAAGGTTCTAGTAAAGTAATGGTATGTAAAAATAAGATCCAAAGAAGAAAATACACGACAAAGATTATGGTAATTTTGGTAAATCTGCTCACAAATCGACGTGTTAAAGAGAAGCGATTTTTGATGTCCTCTTGACGTCGTAATCGATTTCTTACCCAATTACCTAGGGAGAAAATTGTACCTAGAAAGATTAGTGCAACTGCAAAGAAGAATATCCGATAACCTAGGTCGACAAATCCTTTTGCTGTAAGGACTGAAACTTGGTTCTGGAATTTTTCTCTGCTTAACTCGGTAAATAGAACAACTAGAATTAATAGAATAATACTGGAAAATACCCATTCAGAAAAACGAACATTAACTATGATTGGGGGATTCTTCTTTCTCGTGGTTACGGTAGGAAAAACTGAATCACTTTCTAATTCTTCCTCTAGTTTTTGTTGCTTCTTTAATAATCGTCGATTTTCCCATCTCAAAGTCAAAAAGAACAGAAAAGGAAATCCAAGGAATATTGAAATATTCAAGAAAATGTTCAAAAACTCCAGATGCGGTTGAAGAGGGATTTCTTCAATCCAAATTGAATAGATTGAATTTCCTGCAATACCTCCATTTATTTGTACAATCAATAGTTCAACTGCAAGAGGAAAGGGGATCTCTACAAGATAGGGTAATGCATTACGGATATAATCCGAGGATGTCGATCTCTCCGCAGCCCGGCCAATACTACTATCGGGAATGACATCTATGGTTATGTTAATTTGACCCTCCAAATCAAAAATCTTTAGTTGAATCCGTGGTTGACTGCATTGAACAAAGACTGTTCCTTTCGTTCGAATCTCTGAGGTAAATATGTAAAAATCACTTTGATCCTCTAGTCCTTTCTCGCTTACAGATCCAATAATCCAATTACTTGAAGAAATATGGTTATGCGAGATAATCGCTTCATGAAAATCATTGGGAACATCATTTTTTAAATCATCTATCACTAAAGGAGCGTTAGTAAGGTGAGTTGTGGGTACCACTGGATCTGTACCTAATAAAAATTCAATATAATCTGATATTCCATCATTATCGGTATCTTGAGATAAACGAACTGTAAATTTAAATAATTCTGATCCCCAGTTACCAGCAGCATCACTTGCGTAAATTGATAATAGGTGACTTCCCTCTTCATAGGGGAGGGGGACTGAATAGGGATATGATAGACTTTGATTAGGTCCATCTTCCCAATGGTACATAACTCTATCAAGATTAGTATCAGTGATTACCAGATCTATCGGCGTTTCTGGTGGATAAAAACTATTATTTGTCACTGACACCAATTGGATGATAGGTACAGTATCATCAGTAATAAAATGAAATTTCTGGTATTCCAAGACATAGGAGTTATTTAAAACATAAACGTGTAATGTATGACTTCCATCACCAAGGGGTAATAGAGTAAAATATGGGGGAAGCCAAGTAATGTTAGGATCGAGATCCCAATTAAATTCAACCTCGAGGAAAGATAAATCATCAATGTCAAAAACAATGGGAGTGTCAGAAGGTAGAATGGAATTATTTAGGGGAGATTGAAGGAAGATATAGTTTGCTTCAATATTCATCTCTACATTAATGGATGTAACTCCAGTTTTTTCCACATAATCATCATTTACCTTTTTTGAATCCATCGTAGTAAAGCTAAATGTGAATAAGATGATTAAAAAGATGATAACTCCAGTTTTTTCCATTTACTAGATCCTCTATATCTAATGAATTTCAAGGAATCTTTCTAAATTTATCGTACGGAAATCAAATGTATTTGTATTTCAAATTTCCATCTTCCTGAATAGATGAGAGTCAAAATAAATCCGCAGATGTATTACAGAATTCCTTTCAAATCCAGTATGATAAACGAATTGCCTTATGTTTTAGAAATAGAGTCAAAATTTTAATTTAATACTCTATCACTAGTCAGTAAGTTGGTGACAATATTCTTATATATTGTTGAGAATTGTATTAATGATTCTAAGTCGACATACTCATTATCACCATGAATATTACCCCCTCTCGGTCCAATATCAATTGCAGGAACACCAAATGTCGTAGCGTAACGAGCATCAGAAGCTCCCTCTTGTTCCCTGGGAGATTCATCCTCTTCCATTAACAGAAACTGTCTCATTACTTTAGTTGAAGTTGTTACTAATGGACTAGATAGATCGGTAAAAAAGTAACCAGAAGAACCACTACATTCAATATGAACTTGACCAGAAAATGAATCTAGACGATTTGAAAATGCATGGGTTAATCGGTCGTTATCCTCTGGAGCTAAAAACGCACGAATATCAAATTGAATTTCTGTACCCTCGGTTGGTGAATACTTACATAGATTGGGATTCACAGTTATTCCAAAATCACTGAGAAACTCTGTTGGAATGTGTATTTGTACTAGACTACGCAATAATCTAATGATCTTAGTTAAGTTCGCGTCATAAGTATGAATCTGTTCCTCACCTAATTCCGTATTAGGATTAAGAATTGTTGTCCGAACTTTATTTGGAATTACGTTACCCTTAATCCATTCACCTGTAAGCTCTTTGATTTTGGTGTGAGGATTCAGATGTAGAAATTTCGATAATTGTAATAGAGCATGAGAATCCACCCCTGGTACAAAATAAGCACTATGTCGATTATTATCATACATTACCTGTGTAATAAAACTTTTCTCCAGAGCAACTGATTTAATTTCTTTTCGGAGGGGAGATGCCTTTAATCTTAAGTTGAATCCCGCCCGTCGTTTATAAACAACCTTCGGGCCTCCATCGACATTAATCACATATCTAGGCAGAAAATGTGATTTTTTTGCATATTGAAAGAATTTTTTAGCCCCAAATTGCCCTCCACTCTCCTCATCAGTTGAAAGAAATAATCCAATTCTATCTACTAATGATTTATTATCAGAATTTTCGTTAATCTCTTTAAGAAATAGAAGTGCGGATACGATGGATCCCTTACAATCTTTCGCACCCCTTCCAAAACCTAATGTTTGATTTCTAATCATAAATTCAAAGGGATTAGAATCCCAATTAGTAGTAACTGGAACAACATCGAGATGCCCTAAAAATAAAACATCCTTTGGACTGTTTAAATCACTTGAGATATAAATAGACGTATAGTGATCTTTATTAAAAATTTTTGATTTATATTCGGGATTCCATGATAAAAGAGTATCTTGAACATACTTTACTACATCAGGCTCTGGATATACTTTCTCTGATGGATTATTGATTGACTCAAACTTTATTAAATCAGTTAAGAGAGTAATCGCTGCTTCTTTTTGCTTCATAATTTGTTAATCCCTTCTCTCTCCATTAACATCGATTCAGCTAGAGATGGAACTCATAAAAACAAACGTAACTTCTGAGAGGATCTATCTCAAAAACCGCGAGTAAGTTCCCACAATCGCTTTTTTCGTGCTGCACGTTCCCGTTCAATTTCTTTCTTTCGCTCTTCTTCGCTTAAAAATGCTTTATGTTCAATAGGTTCTGTATCCTGTTGATCTTCGACTTTTTCCACAGGTTCTTCAACTTTTTCAACTTTCTGACTATCTAATTCCTGTTCAAAGGGTTTTGACCCAAAATCACTCATAAAAGAAGAGGAACTTAGGTCATCTGGCGTAAAAGGCGTTTTTTCCTCTGGTTCATGGGAAATATCTTCAATCGTGGGAGGTTCTTCCTCATTTTGAGGCGGGATAGGATCAGTTGTGATCATATCTCTAAGATCTTCATTTTCTTCAAGTAATTGTTCGAGGGGCGATTTTTCTTCTACTTCACGAAAGAATGATGCGGTATCCAACTTCTCTTGGAATATCTCTGATGGTTTTACATGCTCTTCAATTGTAATACCAGGAGTAGGTTCTTCTTGTTCGTGCACGATTAGTGTTTGCTCAACCACTTTTTTCTCAAGTGCCTTATTTTCTGCAAATTTTTTTCGGAAAGATATTTTTTCTTCTCCTATACTACTCTCTGATTGTTTTAGAACTTCTAATATCTCTGAAGTGTCAAGAGTGGGGACAGCCATTGGTTTCTCTACTTCGGTCTTAGAAAATAAGCTTAATTCTTCCTTGGGTTCTTCGATATGTTGTATAGGGGGGATTTCTTCTTCTTGTACAGGAATGGAAGGTGTTAAAGGTTCTGGTATAGGCACCGCTGCAGGTTTGGATTCCATTAACTTCCGCAATATGGATAAAAATTCAATAGCTTCGTCATTCTCTAAGACTAAATTGAATTCCTCGCTAGATATTTCTAGTTGATTTAATTTCTCATTGATCGCGATTGCTTTAAGACAAATTCTAGGACCAACACGATCTAAACACCATGTGACTTCTTTTTTCTGGTATTCAACATCCATGATTATTCATTCCTTTCCAATTAAAAGCTCTCTAGAAACTTACTAAAGAGATCCATAAAACTTGAGATATCGTCCTGGTCAAGGGAGAGAACTCCATTGTCTGTTTTTATCATTAAGCTTTTTTCATCGCTATTCTCACTGTGAATGACATGTACTTCAACAATTGCCCCTGATTTCATCTTCAGACCAGTTGTTGAATCAATGGTTTTTTCAGTTAATTTCACGAGTAATTCCCCTTTTCGTCTCTTGAATTATCATTCAAGTATTCTACCTAAAAAACTATTCGAATAGAGGAAGACAACAATTATCATGAGTCAGATCTAATACTTTTTCATTCCCCCTAATGATGTTCATTCATCCCTATATTGAATTTAATCCTACCAAAGGAAATTATGCTGTATGTAAATCAGGTATCAGAAGGGGTTCGGTATTATTAGACAATATAACTAACCGACTAACCTCAGATTCAGCAACAATTGAATATCCAGTTAAAGATTCCAATTGTTTAGCAAAATCCATGATTTTGGAGTGAGAGGGCATTGCTGTTCTTGGTAGTCGTCTTTCAGCTGCTCCTACATGGACAACACCTTTTACTTCAATGAATGATGGTTTCATCATTCCAGTGATCATTTCTGCATATCCTTCCGGCTTAATAAGATTTAGCCCTTCAGCTACAGTTAAGCGAGCTACTGTTCGGAATGGTACCCCTTTTCCGATAATTCTCAGACTCTCGTAAATATTGTCAAGGGCTTTGTCTTTTTCAAGAGGTCGGTGTACATTTAAGAAGTTCTTCAATCCAGGAGCAGGTAGAGTTATGTATAATTGCGTTGGATAAGCTTTTTTATCCAAGATAGATTGGAGAGACCCTGGTATGCTTCCATTGGTAACAATAAAGACTGATAAATCTCGTTTTTTCAACTCCTGAATTAGTTCAGGAATCCAAGGATAGAGAAATGGTTCCCCAGTTAGACTCAATGTAGCATGTTTCGGATTCATTGCCTCATCATACTTCTGTGTGGGGACATATGGTTTATACCCACAGATAATTTTACGCTGACTTACAAATAAGGCATCTACAACTTCTTGAGGAGAATCAAAAATCTCTATTGACTTTTTTTGATCCTGAGGGTCATATCGTCTAAACATATTTTCAACACCAATATCTGATTCATGTATTCGCCAACAGAATTTGCATAAAAAGTTACATATTAATACTGGAGAAAACTGAATACATTGATGAGATTTAATCCCGTAAAAATGCTTATAACAATATCTATCTTCTCTTAGAGAGTTATGCGTCCATCGACACTTCTTAACAGCAGTATTTTTTCCTGATAGTTGATATTTCTGCTTTTTTAAGAGCGCTTGCATTTTAGGATCTGCAAAAGACATGATAAACCCTGTAGAGTCTTTATTAATATTTCTATTTGGACGATTTCGCTAAATGTTATATGAGTGGAGGCAATTCTAGGTCTAGAAGAAAAAATAGAAGGGGAATACTCAACGATAAAAATCTAACAGATCTGGATCATCTTCATTACTCTCATGAGGATTTAGAATAATTCGAAATAGATCCCAAACAATCTCACTTGCATATCGTCCCCGATTTGACAATACATACAGAAGATCTGAATTATCTTCAGTTTTTATCTCATAAATCAATCCAATTGAAGTGAGTGTTTTGATACTTTGTGTTACCTTTTTGGGATTCGCATTGTGCTCAATTGAGGCGCAAATCTGACTAAAAGTTTTGCCTCTTGGATTCAAATGTAAGTACTGAAGTATAAGAAGAATGTATTCTTGTTCCAGCTGTTTTAGCGGATTTCCTGTCAATTCCTTTTCCCAACCAAGCTCTATCTTGATCTTTTTTAAGGATTAGGTTAATTTCCTAGTGGTCAAATACTTGGATCAATTGCTTAGGTTTTTGGTAAGATAATTTCTACCGTGCTACCTTTATTTCTTCCTGGTGATTTTAGGCTGATTTTTCCCCCGTGTATTTCTTCAATTATTTTTTGCGTAATAGAAAGACCTAATCCAGTGGATTTAGAATGGGCTTCAAATCGAGAAAATGGTTGAAAGATCTTCTTCAAGTCCGATTTACGAAAGCCAAAACCATTATCTTGGATCTTGATTATAACTATTTTTTGTTTTCCAACTGTTTTCTCCTCTACATAAATCTCTACATGCCCTTTTTCAAGTGGAGAATACTTTATCGCATTATCCAAGAGATTCTGTAATGCTCTTACGATTAGTTCTTTATTCGCTACAATTTCTACGTATTTCGGAACGAAAAATGAGATTTTTTGTGCTCGACGAATCATCTGGGGAAGAACGGCCATTTTAGCATCTTCAAGGATGGAAATCAAATCAAAAGTCTCCCTATCTGCAATGTAAGTGGATTGATCATACTTCTCAAATTCAAGTAAACTGTCAACCATACGAGCTAAACGTTGTGTGTTTGAAATAATGGTTCCAAGCTGTTTCTTCATCTCTGGTGTAATGGGACCTGATAATCCATGCAAAATAACCTCGGAATAACCTTGAATGGAAGCTAGTGGAGATTTTAGATCATGAATTACTGTCGAGAGAATTTGTTCTTTCTGGTTATATTTTTGTTTTAAGGCATGAAATTCCATTAATGAAAGAATATCTGCAGGTACTTCATCTGAACTTGCTGAATTTTCCTCTTGAGCGAGATAAAATGAAAGAGTTGACTCAAGTATGTTACGTTGGGTTGATATTTGGAAGAGTTGTTTTTCAAGTCGTTCTATCTCTAATTTTTCAGATTTCAGCTCATTAATTAAGATTTCAATGGGTTGATATAATTCCCTAATCGATTCAGGAAATACCTTATTTGAGCTATCGTCATAAAAGAAATTCGGATGAATTTGAGAGGGTGTTAAGCATAAATAAGGAAATTTCAGTACCAACTGACGAGATTGTTGTTTTGAGATAGATTGTTCGTTAAATATGGCAAAAATCGTATATTGAGAATCTTTTTCAATTAGTTGGTCTTCAAGAACTTGTATAGACCTCAAAATTTGATTTACAGACATCTTAACTTTAGTGTAATCAAGGAAAATATGAATGTCAGAATTGGATTTCAGTAGTTCAGAGAGACTAACCTCCATTTTTTCCTTCAAAAAGGCCATATTTATCTTCTTTCGTTTTATGGGAGGAATCTCTATTAGTTTTATAGTATATCTTTCTAATACTTCCTCTTGGAACTCAATAACCTGTTTATCTTCCTCCTTAATTGATATTATACAGCGTGCAATATCAGATTGGGCAAGATCACTTAGAAAGAAAGAGTCTTGGCTCTTTATATCACGAAAAAAACAAAATACTCTCGTCTGTCTAATTTCCAAAACGTATATACCCCTCTAGCGACAGATAAAATAAACGATTATGTAATAAAAATCTTTGTAATATCAAATTCAGATAGTCTAATAGCTTTTGTATTATTAAATTGGTGAATAAGATTGATACCCTCTTCAAGGGATGTAACTACTCCCAAGACTCTATTTACTATGAGTGCAAATCTTTTATCGCTATTTGCTTTATTGAGAATTATTATCCGACTTAAATTTTGATCGTACCCTATCTTCTCTTGTACTCCAGAAAGTTTTTTGTTTTCAACCACAGGAATTCCTTCAGTCCAGTCAATCGAACCTCCAATTAAACATTCTGTCATTTCTTCATTAAAAATTACATCAATGCGAGTTTCGATTGAATCTACAAACGAAGAATTTACTGAAACGTATTCCTCCTCAATCTTTACAATGATGTAGCGTTTATTCCGTGATTGCAGATTTGATTCAACCCAAAAATTGATAGGTTATTCAAAGCTAAAACGAGCGTTAATTGAATTATGGAAAGCTAAATCTTTTATGGACCGTTTCAGGCCTTGATGTCCCTTATCGGTCGTCGTGCCAATTGGAATCAAGCCAATAATAGATAATTCCTCACTCAACCCCAAAATTTTATTAACAGAAGGATCAAAATCAACTATGAGGTTATTTCCTAATCCCATCGCCGTGGCTGCAAGCATTAATTGATTACTCGCAATAATTGCATCAATGATATTTTTATCATCATTTTCATCCTGAACAACTACAACAGCAAAAATAACAGCCGCATTTATTATATTTACGTCTTGTTTTTCGATTTTCTCTGATAGAGTGACTTTTAAATTGGAATCAGTAATTATTATGTAGGCAAAATTTTGGATATCACTCAAAGAGGGAGCTAATTGAGCACAGGCTAGTAGTTGTTTCAATTGATCATGAGTGAGAGATTCATTTGATTGAAAAGCGTTATACCTTTTATTTTTAATAATAGTTTCAAAAAAGTCCATATATTCATCTCTATTATAAGTAAAATAAGTTGAAAGGGGTTATCTTCTTTCACCCTTCATTTCTTTTTAAACGTCATTACATTTTGCTTTTTCCATCTAATACAGTTTTATTAGAGATAATTATGAAGTGAGAGATAAGCTATTAATTACTGCTTAAATTGTGTAAATGAATACCCTTACAATGAAATATGTTATGAATCACATACTGAGAAGGTTTACATTGTTATAAGGTCAGTAACGCTTTCTAATCTCAAATTAATTACAATTCTTAGGCGATAATGACATGTCAGACTCGGGTGATCAATTAAAACTATATTACGACCAACAAAGAGGATTGATTGATCAAATTAAATTATTACGAAAAGAGCTAGGTCAAGAACAAAAATTAACAACTCGATATCGTAAGCAACGCGATCGATATAAAGCAGAAAGACAAGCATTAATTCAGAAAGCAACGCCAGAAGTAGAAGGAAGAGATTCCAAAAAAGATGTTTTAGAGGGATTGAAAAAACGGCGTGATTTTCTTAGACGTCAAGCTCAACGTAAAGAAGGAACCTCATTTAAACTACTTTCAAATACTGAACTGGAGAAACTGACACTTGTTGAGTTGAAATTCCATTTATATGAACTTGAATTTAAACAACAGACCAGTTCCCTAGATAGAGAGGAGGAAGGAATGTTGATTGATGAGATAAAACGCATAGAGGAAAGAATCGTTCTTCTGGAAAAACGTAATGAAGCTATTGTTGCAGATTACTTGGGAGATATTCCTAAATCGAAAGATAAGATCCAAGAAGAAATTTCCAGTATAGAGCAGAAAATTTCTGAAGAAGAGAATCTAAAAAAGGAAGTTCACACGAAAATTCAGAAATTATATACTAGAATCGGTCCCCTAAAAGAAGAAGAAGATAAAGCTCACCAAGAGTTTGTTGATCATCTTCAACAGGTTGAAACTCTAAAAGAAGATGTTCAAGCAAAACAAGAAGAGCTAGATTCATTAAAAGCAAAAATAACCCAGGTCAAGAAAAAATTGAAGGTCGAATCCCAACAAGAAACCTTCGGAAAGATCGAGGAGCGAATTCAAAAGCTATTGAAGAAACGAGACGGAGGAGAGACACTTTCTCCAGAGGAGCAAGAGTTTCTCATGAGTTATGGCCATGTACCCTTCTAGTACTGGATTTTTTCACTTAGATATTCAAAATACATTCAGTGCAGCCGTTTTTCTAAATCTTTTCTTGGTTATCTTACTAGAATGCTTGGATACGATTAGATTTTTCACTACCACTTGAAAGACTTACTTAAATTAGACCATTAGGATGACAGTAAAAATAACGAGACTCTTTACGACACCTTAAAATAGGGGTATCAGGAAAAGAATATCTGAACTATATCGATCCAATCTCAATATAATAAAGAGACTTCTTCTGAAATGGATTCTACAAAAGTGAACCTAAAAAGTTTACATTATTACGATGAGTTGTTTATTTGTGCCTATTGTGCATATTGTGTAAATAACGAAGCATCTTGTCCAACTTATCACTCTGTGCTCCACGAAATTGTTACGGGAAGAGGAAAGATAATAACTGCTCGAAATCTCTCACAGGGTTTAATTAATCATGAAGAGGGATTAGACGCCCTTCGAGATGGATTATTCCTTTGCACATTCTGTGGGGCATGTCAAGAGAATTGTATTGTAGATATTCCCCTGACAAAGGTTTATTCCGAATTGAAAACTTTAGTTCAAGATAGACTACCAAAGACTACAAAGCGAGTCTTTGAAAACTTAGAAAAGGAACATAATCTTTATGGGCTAGATCAGGTGGATAGAGATAGTTGGAGTTATGAAATTGAAGACCAGTATAATGAATGGGTCAACCTTCAACATGAGACTGGCTTTTTCCTAGGATGTGTGTACTCCTACTCTGGAAGAGCAGGACAGGGTCCAGTTGCTGTATTAAAGCTAGCAAAAGAAGCAAAAGAAAAAATTAGTATTTTTTCCCCCTCAGAATACTGCTGTGGAAACCCCTACTTATTAGGAGGGCAGAAAGCAAAAGCTAAAGAATTTGCTAGTCATAATGTTTCAGAAATTCAAAAATTAGGAATTAAGAATTTAATTATTGCATGTGCTGGATGTTATCGAGTCTTTACTAAGGAATATCCTCTATTGCTAGAAAAAGAACTTCCTTTCAGAGTCATCTCTCACATGGAATATTTAAATAATCTAATTAAGGATAAGAAGATTTTTCTTATGAATAAATCTCCACTCAAAGTTACATACAAAGATCCATGTGAATTAGGGAGACATTGTGGAGTATACGACGTAGCTCGTGATCTCCTTTCCGTTTTACCAGGTGTTGACAATCAAGAGATGGCTAATCATAAGGATAAAGCTCTATGCTGCGGTTCTGGAGGATTAATAAAAGCAAACCATCCTGAAATTGCAAATGAAATTGCAGATCGTTTAATTTCACAGATGAAAGAGCTGGAAGTTGATCTATGCGTTAATGCCTGTCCATCATGTCTGTTGAATATTGATGAAAATCTAAAATCAGGAAAATCCAAGATTAAATCAATAGATATCGCGGAACTGGTTTTGAATCGGACGAATGAGTCATGAACTTAGCAGAAGAGCTAAGTGTTGCTACTTTACAACCCATGTTAACACTCCATGATTTAGAAGAAAACCTCAGGCAATACGAGTCATTATTTCAAAAAGAAAAGAAACTAATGAAGCAAACTGATGTTATATGCTTTCCTGAATACTGGAACGGATTGCGGATTGGAAGCTCGTCCAAATCTAACCTTCTCGATTCAAAAGAATTTTTGAAAGATGTAGCAATAGAATATTCAACTTGGGTAGTTGGAGGTAGCCAAATTGTACAAGAAGGAAACAAAAACTATAACCGATCATTCATCTTCAACCAAAATGGAACGATTATTGGTGAATATGATAAACAACGTCTGTTTGGGTATGAACAAACTCAGAACATAACTCCTGGGAAGTCTCTATTTGCTTGGAGAATGGGAAATTTTAAAGCAGGAATTCGAATCTGTAACGATCTTTGGAAGGTAAAGTTAGTCCAGGAATTAATTTCTGAAGAGATTGATATCCTATTTGTACCAGCATTGACAGTGGTTCCAGAAGAATCATACACAAATTACGGACAGCATATCTGGCATAATCTCGCTTTTATCAGGGCAAAAGAAGGCGCAATGGCAGTAATTGTGAGTGATATCGCAAGATCAGTACTTTCAGATCCCTACTGGAGTACAGGTGCTTCTTGTATAGCTGACCCTTCCCAGAAGTTTACCAATCTAGAACCACGTGGACAGAATATGCTACTAAAACTTGATTCGGGGAGGTCAGGAATACTCTGGAAGACCTTCAGTCTTCAGCAACTCACTGATCAAAAAAATTATCGTAAGATTATCGGACTACTTTGAGGATTTCTTATAAAAAAAAGGGAGGAAGAAGGATTTTATGCGTTTAATGATGTTATGCCTGTAGCTAGGAAGGCAATCCCGATAATTATCATTATCCACATAAATACCCAATTTGCTCCTGACCAACGGTTATGGAAAGTTTTACCCTCTTCAGTTTCTATTTTCCATACCTGTAAAATGGGCGAAGGAACACGGTGATACCATCCATATGCTCTAACTTTCATTCCACGAAGACTTGGAGCACGGAATAAGGCAAAAAACCAAGACATAAATCCAAGGATTGGACTATAATCAAGAGTTATTATTCCAGTTTCATCCTGAATTACTAGATCCTCACTTAGGAAATAACCGGGTACACCTCTACCAACAACTGTACCCTCAAAAACAGCCCCTTTACCTCGAAGTGGAGATGCTTCATAATAACTATTCTTTGTATGATCTGTTAAACAATGGGTTACTGTCACTACAGGATCTGAAAGTCTTAACTTGGGATATTTCTCACGACGGCGAAGCTTCCAGATTAATGCAGCTAGTAAGAGCCCTGATCCTATTCCAATATTTATATTAAGACCTGCAGCAGGCGCGAAGATAGCAAATAGAATAGGTAGAATAATGAACAGAAGAGGAGCGAGGTATGAAAGTACTAAATCTATCAAAAATTCATCCCATAAACTTTCAGGGAGCTTGATTTTGCCCATTTCTGGAAATTCTGGTTGTATTCCACGATCTTCCTGCATTGCATTTAAAGCTAAGATTCTTTTAGCGGGTAATGGGTGAGTCGATGAGAGCTCTAAAAAGCGTCCCCAAGGATTAGAAAGATCCCATTGGGCTGCCTTAGCCACACTTTCGTTATCTAAGCTCATACCTCGACCATAAGATGAAAGCGCAAGATTTTTCGCACTAGCAACATCAAAGACACCCAACGAACGCATACCTGTAGTAAATGCTGATTTTCTTGAGGCTTGTCTTCGAACTGCTGGAGAGGCATTTTCATCACTCAGCTTTTCCGCATTGATGGAATCTTCTTTAACCATCCCATAAGCGATTTTTACTAAAGCACGAGAAAGAGCACCCGGTTGACCAGTGGCTTCTGCTGAAAAACTATCTGCATAATATTCACGTACTCGTGATAAAAATAATACAATATACTGAGAAATCCAATATGCAATAAATGCTCCAATAGCAGCTGCTCCTGCCGCAGCACCGACCTTTTCTGCGCCTTCACTGCTACTACCTCTAGATGTAATTCGGGCATAGGTCCATAATCCTTGATAAAAGGAATAAAGTACTAATGGAATTGCAGCAGCAACAGTCATCCAGATAAAATCACGGTGGACGATATGTCCAGCCTCATGTGCCACAACGGCTAGCTGTTCTTCCTCAGTCAAGTAATTCAGAATACCTTCGGTTATTGCCATACGAGCACGTTTTTTAGTATGACCATATGTGAATGCATTAGGATTATTATCATGGATAATTGCCACCCATTTAAGAGAGAAGTTGTGTAACTCCATTTGTTGATGAAGAAAAGTTCTAATGTGTGGAGGTAACTCATCAACTTGGTATTTTGTTGCATCATAAACCCAGCCAATTATAAAATCCATGAGCCATGGAGATATCATAAATTGTAATGCTACTATTAAAAAGGCAAATAAAACTGGGATTACAATTGCTAGGTACGCCGATCCAGGAGGTATAACTCCAGGCATAGCAAGTGAGATTATTTGTATCAAAACCATTCCTACTACAAATACTAGTCCCCAAAGGAATGTCATTACTCCTAATGAACGTATATACAAGTTTTTTGGCATATTTTATCAACCAGTTATCATTATTTTGCTCAAACAATATCTAAGCTAGATAAGTGGTAAAAACTTTTGGATGACAGAAGTTGTTTTAGCATACTGAGGTATGGAAAATCGCATGAAACTAACATGAATAAAATCTACAATTTCACCTGATCTTTCTGAATCTCAGACTATTCTGTCAATTCACTTATTCTGAGCCTTAGAATCTCATTAATAGAAGTTTCATCGGTCGAAATATGACAAATACTCTTATACCAGCAAAAAGAGGCTATTAAATAGAATAATAGGCAGAAATTAAAAACTGAATAATAATTCAGGAATTGTAGGAAGAATGTAGATACAAACACTCCGAGAGCTGCACCTAAATGATCAGTAAGAGAATATAGCGATCCTAAAGTCCCACGAACTTCGGGTAACGAAATATTAAAGAGTAAAGAGGTTCGATTTGGACCAGATGCAGCTCCAATAAAACTTCCAAACCAGAATAAAACTGCAAAGACTATAACGTTTGATCTAGAAGTACCCAACATTAAAAAAGCTCCAAAAAAGAAAAATGATTGAATTAACATTCCCAAGCCTGCGATTCTAGCTCTAACACTCGAATCTGTATGCTTAGATGTTAAATAGTCTCCTAGTTTCCCGAAAAATAAATATCCTGGTACTCGTCCACTTGCAACACTAATGGAGACAATACTAGCTAATCCGATTGTTATTGCCAGTCCTTCTGAAGATGCTAAGAAGCTAACTAGCCAATAAGTAAAAACTGTGCCTGGTATTAGTGCAAACATTCCCTGAGCTAATAACCAAAATAGACTTTTTCTTTTAAAAGCTTTGGGGAGTAAATTGATTTCTATCCGCCAAGGATACTGTAAATCTTCGATTTCGGATAAAGCAGGCTCTTTTATTCCACGAATGGGAATTTTAACTAAGAATTGCCAGCAAAAGATGAATAAACCCATGAACGCTAAAACCCCGAACGAATAATACCAATTAGAGGTGAAAAGTGCTCCTAATATAATTCCAATTGCACTAGAACCCACCCATGCAAGATTTAATCCAGCTGAAATTATTCCACGATCTTTATACTCTGCAAAATCAGCAATTATTGAATAAGAAAGTGGTGAAAACGCTGCTAATCCCATAGCCATTATCAATCGTCCTAGAATATATATAATTAAAAAATCTGAAAGAAAAAAGATAATTACTGCAGGGATTAACCAGATGATATTAGCAACCAGCAATAATTGTCGTCGATCGTACTTGTCAACTAAATACCCCCAAACGACTAACGCAATCATTGAAAAAACAATGAAAACGGATTCTACTAACCCAATTAAAGAAAAATTATATTGATCACCTATGATTTTTAGATTAGGAATTGGTAGTGTTACACCGATACCATTAAGTAGAATCAGACTAAATAAAAATATCAAAGAGGAAAGAGAATTCCGTTTTATGAAATCACTAAACATTCTCTGAACCTTGAACCGATTTCTTAAATTCCAAATAAGGCTCCTAAGCCGATTCCAATAAACGAAATAGCTGCTCCAATATATCCTAATGCTTTTGCGCCCATTGTTTTTAGGTAAAACATTGGATCTCTATAAACTGAAACTACAATGGAACGTCCAGAGATTATCCCTCTTTCATCTTCAACAGATACGTTCAACACATGAGTTCCAAATCGATTTGGTCGGAATTGTAAGTTCATCGCATCTCCAACTTGTAGAATGCTACTAACGAGCCTTAATACATCTATTGAGTCCGTTGAAGAAGAAATCATTAGTTTTTGTCCTACTAGGGGAAGTTTAATTGAACCAGCATCAAGCATAAGCGTTTGTGATGCATCATCAGGATCTAAACTGCTCATTGAAGTTTGAACACGTAATTTGATTAGTTTCTTACTTCCTTGGAGATTGAGAATAAAAGCTGTTACTCTAAACGGATCAATATTCCCAACATGACTGCTAGGGTGAACGATAGTTATAAAATTGTCATTTTCCCGAAGAAGATGGATGTTTTCGGTCACTAGTACAAAAATCCTTTGAACAAGTTCGAAAACTTCTGGGATTTCTCTTCTTACATCCCGAATAATTGTTCTAAGTACTTTTAAAGAAATTTTGGACTTTTTTCCAGTTAAAAAGTCGTTTAAATCGTTTTTCTTTATGATTTCTCTTAATTCAGTATTGAAGATATCTTCTGTGACAATTTCTGGAAGATATACCTTGAGATACACTAAGAGGAGTATTTTTTCTCTTGCCTGTTCGAGTCGAATTTGGTTATTCTCTTCTGCCCTGAATTCAGGATTCATCATTTCAGTAATTGTATTGGACCATTCATCCATCTGGATTCTTGTAATTGGATCTAATCTAGGAATTATCGAATCTGTTAATAAATTATCTAACTTTAATGTCAAACTACGAGGCGAATAATATTTCATCAATCCTCCAGGTTGAATAGCTGATTTATTTGGGAGTCGTAGCAATATTGATGCACCACTCGATATTGCAAGTAATCCAATACTAGCTACAAAGATGAAAAATCGAGCAATTATTGCAAGATAAGGTTGAGATTCACTAGAAGTTATTAAGGATGCAGAGGTAAATACAAGATAGGAAATTATTACGCTGACCGTGATTGAATAGGAGGCACGGTATAATAGCTTAATTTTATTTTGAACATCACTAAATCCTTCTACACCTCGTATAAGTAGCCCTGTTCCAATTATTCGCTTTATTTCGTTATTGAAAGCCCTTTCCATTAGAAATCCATTTAGAGAAAATGGTATGGCGATAAGAATCAAGACAATGTACAGTATTGACACAATCAATTCGAGATTTTTATCTAATCCTGCCTCAGGATGTTGAGAAAATGCTAGAAGCATTAAAGAAATAGATAAAACAACCGGAATTAAGCTCAAAAACCATATTCCTATTTTTCTACAGTAAACATTTAGTAATGTAGTGAAATCCATTCTTATCAGCCTATTTTAAGAGTGATCAACCATCCTCTGTATCGAAACTATTGGTAGTTATATCATCTTCAATAATTTCTGGTGGTTCTTCATCTAGCGAGTCATCACTCGGACTAAATACTTCTAAATCTGATTCAGCTTCCACTTCGACCTGAACATCTTCAGTTTCTTTCGTAATCGGCTCACCATTCGCAGTAACAAGTGTTACGGAAGTTACACCAAAACCAACATCAATAGAATCAATAATACGTCTGTAAAATGTACCTTGAAAGAAAATATTGTAAAAGACCGCAATAATTGTTACCGTCAATGAGATATTTATTATACAAAACAGAACTAAGTCGAAAATTAGCTGCAAACGGGGGAGGAAATCATCTAAAGCTGTGGCTCCTAATGCAATGATTGAACCAACTGTGATAATTCCAGCAGTTAAATTTACTACTTTCTTACCCACAAGCCAATTTAATTTTGAAAACTTGTTATAAGCTTTTAATTTGGCATCAACAAGCATCCACCCAATGGGATATATTAACGTGAATACTAACGGTACAAAAAAGAAAATGACAATCGTTCGGATAAAGAAAAGCAACCAATCGGATCCAGGATTCAATATCCTTGAAGGATCTCCTTCCAATAACACCCCAGCAATGATCTGTAGAAGGAATGCTGATAGGGAGACCCAAGCAATGATTAAAGCAATATATTTATTCAGGATGTGAGGCATAGCAATTTTTCTTTTTTCTTGGGGGACAAATTCCAGATAATGCACCTGTCCCTTAGTAAATAACAATTTCAAAACCCTATTATCTACCAGATAATGAGCAGCCCTGGGAGTAACTTCAATACCCACTAAGAACCAAAGATAAAGCTCGGTGAATGCAATTCCTAAGCTGATAAATATTCCCAGAATATTTGGGTAGATATTAAAGGAAAAAAGCTCGATACCACGAGCTCCTTCCCCAGTAGTGAATAAATAGGGGCCAAGGAAGAAGAATAATGATATTAACGTTAAAACTGCCGTTATAATTATTCCAGAAATTGCAAAATTAAATTCTGGATGTCTTAAACCATTAAACATCTCCTTCAAAGTAGTAAGCATGTGTTTCCTAATTTTTTTTTGTAATGTCAATTCATTTTCCTGAACTATTGAGTCCTCTTCTGTTAAGTTCAGATTTTCTGGTTTATCCATTATAGGTTTCTCTCCGATTGCTTATAAACGATCTTTGAATTATATTAATTCGTCAAATCTATTTTTATTAATGTCTTCTTTTTCCCCAGTCAAAACTTTTCCAGCTCGAATCAGATTCAAGTTCATCCTCTTGTTCACTTATAACAGAATCTCTTAACTTTGCTGAATCGACTTGTGATAATTTAAAGTTAACATTTTGTTCAAGTGTTTGTAAGGCATCCTGAAATGATTTTGCTTCTACTCCTAATTCCTGTAGTTTGGGAAGGATTAAATCATTGAATTGATTCGATACTGCCTTTAAATATTCAATAATTTCGATAAGGATCTCCCCATTAGGTGATACGGTTTTTTCGGCCTTAATTTCATGGGATAACTTGGTTGACTCATCTTCCAACATTTCACCAGGAGTAAACATGATTGTAGTCGATTCAGAAGGAGTTTCATCACTAAGAAAGGAAGTTTTAATTATTTCAATACTATGATCTATAGAAATAATTGCCCCTTCTTCCTCAACCCAGAATAGTCCTTTTATTGGTTCAGTATGACGACAAACTTCTTCTACGCTAATTATGTTCGGACCATCAAGTTCCATTCGATATAGCACTTCTTTGGCTGCAAAAAATACTTGAGAAGAATCTATAACTTTAATACACTGAATTGAAGCTGCTGAAGTGTATGATCCAATTTTACGATTTGTAGTTTTTTCTAAGATTATTAATTCCCCATTTTCAAGACCGATAACATTGTAATCAAACTCTAAGGTAGTAAATACAGATTTAACCTGTGCTGATAAGTTAATTGAGCTGATTAATTTACCTGATTGATTCCAAAAACGTACAAACTCATCATCTGATCCAGATATAATTACCTCATCATTTAAAAAATAAAGTGTGCTTATGTAATCCTCATGAGCCTCCCAGCTGTTAATTTTTTTACCACTCATGTCAAATACATGTATACTATTATCTCCGCTACACCCTGCAGCAAAAATAGAGCCAGAGGGAGATAATGCCAATGATGTAACAAGAGGAACGTTTTTGAGACGTTCTAGTTCAGTTCCTTGTGCTAAATGATAGAGAGAAATTGAATCATCAAAGGATCCAGCAATAACGATTTGAGTTCTTGGATCATAAACGATTGATGAGACCGTCTCAGAATGTGAAATTAAGCTATCATCGGCTCCTGTAGTACAATTCAATTTATGAACAGCATTATCACCTGATCCATAAACTAATACCTGATTATCCAGAAAATTAACGGCTTCTACCGTTTTTAAACGCCCCCTCACAATATTTAAAACATCCCCATTTGTAGAAAATTGAGAAATGTTATTTGTTCCAGACCCTCTAAAAATAGAACCATTGTACGTTATGATGGGATTGCATCCTGATAAATCTTGTGAAGTTAAGTTTAGTTGGCCTGTTGGTGTATCAACAAAGAGTAAATACCTATCCCCCGACACAATTATGATATTCTCCTTAGAGCTATAGAAAACACTTTGGGGAGTAAAATTTAGCTTGAATCCGAATTTGGGTTTGAAATTAAGATCGTGAACCTTTCCAGTCCCATCTTCTGACACCGTAATAATATCTTCTCCATCACGAAATATTGAGGTAATTAATCCATCATGGATCTGGTGCTCATTAGCTATTCCCCTTTCACGACAATCAATTACAGCAACACTTCCATTCCGCTTTGGAATCCCTACTGTGTCATTATCTATCCATATCAGGGAATCCCCGGAGACGTTTTCTACTAAGACACGATTTCCTAGTGAGTGTGTGTTATGATTATATATGTACAATTCGTCATCGAAAGTAACAAGTGCAGTTTTCGAACAATCTGGACTAGTCCCAAAGAGACTTCGAAATACCTTTCCTGGTCCAATCTCTCGTCTTAAATTCTTACTTAATTCATGTATAAATGCTCTGGAAGAATCTGCAAGAACAACAATAATTTTTTTATCATCTGGTGTTACTTCTAAACCTTCAATCGCTTCTGGGAAGAAAAATAGAACCCTTTCTTGTTTCATTTCATGCCAGATTCGAACAGTTCCATCAAATGAACATGACGCGAATCGATCTGAATGATGAAAGGGTGATAATCGCATCACACTAAATTTGTGACCAGAAACGCCAGAAAATAGGATCTTGGGATTAGATTTCATAATTAGATAGACACAAGTGAAATCTTTTTTTTCTTTTGCACTCTTTTTCTATAAGATATTTGTACTAAAAGTAAAATTTGCTCTTATACTTATCATTTCAGATTTGCTAAGCTCAAAATCTTAATGCATAATTGAGAATGGTCGATTCTCAGAAAAAGATTAATTTTCAAGTTAAATCCCAGGATAGGATGTATTGAATAAAGAACTTAATCAACAACGAGGAAGTGGAATCCTTCTGCATCCAACAAGCCTACCAAGTAAATTTGGAATTGGAGATTTTGGTCCCGAGGCCTACAAATTTGTGGATTATCTCTGCAAGTATGGACAAACACTATGGCAGATACTTCCTCTTGGACCAACAGGATATGGAAATTCTCCATATCAATGTTTTTCTGCTTTTGCTGGAAATACATTACTTATAAGTCCCCATAAGCTTGTAGATATGGGTTTATTAACAAAAAGTGAAGTCTTTCCTCCGATATTTACCTCTACTTCACGTATTGACTTCGAAGCGGTCATCAAATTTAAAGGAAATTTAATTGAGAAAGCTTTCCAAAAATACTCTCAAGGTAATCATTCATCTTTGAAAACTGAATTCACCGAATTTATTGACAAACATGGTTTTTGGTTGAATGATTATGCACTATTTATGTCGTTAAAACAAGCAAACGATATGAAACCGTGGACCGAATGGGAAACACCCTATAAAATGAGAGAGTCTTCAGTTATCAATCAATGGCAGAAGAATAAAAACAGGGAGATTGAGTTATCTAAATTCTCCCAATTCTTATTCTTTAAGCAGTGGGATGAGATTCATAATTATGCGAATCAAAACAATGTAAAAATTATCGGAGATATTCCGATTTTTGTAGCAAATGATTCTGTAGATGTCTGGTCAAATCCTGAGGCTTATTTTCTCGATGAAGAGAGAGAGTTAATTTTCGTTGCTGGAGTCCCGCCTGACTATTTCTCGGCTACTGGGCAAAGATGGGGAAATCCATTGTACCGTTGGGCTGAAATGAAGAAAGATGGATATGAATGGTGGATAAAACGAGTTAAACATAATTTGGAACAAGTCGATATTCTTAGAATAGACCACTTTCGAGGATTTGAAGCATACTGGCAAATATGTGCAGAGGAAAAAACTGCTGTTAAAGGAGAATGGATCCAAGGTCCAGGATTAGCATTTTTCAAAAGATTAAAACATCGTTTAGGCGATCTCCCGATAATAGCTGAAGACTTGGGAGTAATCACACCAGAAGTAGAGGATTTATTAGAAGAAACTGGATTTCCAGGAATGAATGTCCTACAATTTGCTTTTGGGGATGATAATGAAGAATTTACGGAAAATAAATATCTTCCTCAGAATTTAAAAGAAAATTCAATTGTATATACAGGAACTCATGATAATCAAACTACCCTTGCTTGGTTTGGGAGCCTTTCAAGTGATCTACAAGAGGTAGTCCTTGAATATACTAAAACTACTGGGGAGGATATTGTTGGTGATTTAATTAAGCTTGCATGGGAATCAGCTTCTAATATGGCAGTCATTCCTCTTCAGGATCTTCTTCGACTTGGTTCAGAAGCGAGGATGAACATCCCAGGAACAACAGGTAACAATTGGGAATGGCGATTCTGTTGGAATGAAGAAATGAATGAACGAGGGGAAGATCTGCAACTACTAACCAAGCAGTGCAAAAGGTAGGAAACAATATTTTTCTAGTTTAAAGATCTTATTTCAATTTCTCAAATCCTTTAATAACCGATGGGATCTCTTGGAGGCTTTCAACCCTAGGAGATTTGACTTCTGGTCTTTTTGGCCATCCATGCAGTCCTGAAGGTCCCTTATCATACAGAATTGTCAACATTCTCATCTTCTGTGCAGGAACGATATCCAGATCATAGTCATCACCAATATAAACAGTATTTTTTGCCTTTACTGTTGGAAAGTCAGCTAAACCAGATTTAAATATTTCAAGACTGGGTTTACTTATCCCAAACTCACCAGATATTGTTATAGATTCAAAATATTCTTTAATTTCAAACGAATCAAGAATTTCATAAAGATTAAGATCCCAATTTGAAATCAAGCCAATTGAATAATCCTTACTTAATTCACGAAGTAATGGTTTTACTCCTTTCTCCAGTTGGAATTCCAATTCGATTAGTTTGGCAAGAGCTATCTCAATTTTATTAATCTTCGACCGACCTTTTACGCCAAATTCATTATAAAAGGCATTTTGATATTTTCTTTGATCTAAATCGGAGAATAAGTAGTAAAAGTTCTTTCTTGATAGGGCCCAGTTTTCTGCTTTACGAAAAGCTGAATAAACTTGACTCGGGCTTACTGTTCGTCCTAATAGAGTCGATAAATGCTTAGAATAAAGTTGAGGAATCGTAGTACCCCTTAATTGTAAAAGAGTTCCACCTATGTTAAAAAAAATCACTTTGATTTGTGACATGCTTTTTCTTCCCTTGACTTCAAGATAATTATGAGATTCTGCTTGGAATCTTTAATTTCTTCCTAAAAGATGATGATTTATGCTTGTATGAATCGATAACCTTAAAAAATCTGGGATATAAATATACTTGAAGACATCTTAAGTGCAGAGTAATATTCTTCATTAAAGTTGTCTTTTGAATACTATCAGACGACTAGACTTAAAAAATGCTACTAAGAATGTTCTACTCGTCACAACGGACAATAATCACATTGTTGAAGTTATTTCAATAGAGTTAAGAGTAAAATAATGCGATTCGCTCTTTGAGGTTAAACTCCAATAATTCGACCCAGATAGAATATCCAGTCAAGGCTTAGGATTCGTCTCAAGCCAGAATGAGCCATTCAACGACTTCCAATCCGAGAGATCATAAGCGATTTCTTGGATATGAACACAGGTGATTCCAATGACTGCACATACAAGAAAAAATAGACGAAATCGCACTGAAATAGATATCGCAACACAATACTTTGAAGAAGAGAAAGAAAAAACGAAGAAGCTCTTGCAGCGTAAAAAACAAAAAATCACACCAAAAACAACTGATGGAGCCAAACTCTCAAAATCTCCTTCAAAGCCTCGTCATAACGAGAAGAAGAAGATTCGAAAAAGACCGAAATTAAAAAATAATATTAATCAGAAAACTCACGTTAAAAAAGAATTAAGTTCATCCACAAAACCAAAAAATCTTAAAAAAAGAGCTGTTATGAAAAAAAACCGTAATAGCAAAACTAGAGTCAAGAAAAGAGCACGAGCTCAATATTTTCATAGATTCAAAATATGATTAATCCTTGATTAAAAAACGAGAGGGACTTGAGAAAATTCTTTCTTCTCTTTTTTTTTCTGAAGCTGGGAATAATAGCTTCTCCTTCTTTTTCTACCCAGTGCTAGCTGCGTTTAAAACCCCGATTCATCAAGAGAAAGATGTTCGAGCTCAATACCAGCTAGTTTTGAGGCTTCAAAGATTTTTTTGTCTTTATAAAATTCCCCATATGTTATCTTAACAATTCCAGAATTAGCAAGAAGCTTAAAACATGTCCAACAAGGTGAAGCTGTAATAAAAATTTCCGCACCATTTACATTCACCCCATTCTTTGCAGCTTGAGCGATAGCATTCGCTTCAGCATGGACGGTTCTTATACAATGGCCATTTTCTAACATATGTCCTTCATCATCACAATGAGCAAGACTACGTATTGATCCATTATATCCAGTTGATAAAATTGTTTTATCACGAACTATTACTGCTCCCACATGTTTACGGTTACATGTTGACCGTGTACCGACCTGTGAGGCGATTTTCATGAAATATATTTTCCAAGATGACCTTTGAGAGGAGGACATAGCAAGTCTCAACTAATCAACCAATTCTATTTGAAATTATCGGATAATAGATAAATACTAAAGATCAACTTAAAGAGAGAGTATTCCATAATCGAGTTTCAAATTGTGAAAGTTAAAAGATAGAATCTCAATTCCTATCGAATTTATCCATCACTATTACCACATTTAGAGGAAAACTAGAATGACAAAGCGTAGATATAAAACAAAGTGGCATCGTTATTGTACAGTACTAGGAGTTATTTTAGTAGCATTAGGAGGATTACTAATGCTATTATACGGAGTAACTGCTTTTCTTGAGCAAACAATTCCGAATTCATTTTTCTTAGCTTCATATATTATTCTTGATGAGAATATTGAATATTTCTGGAGTATAGTTTCAATTATTGTCGGAATTGTATTGATTATTATGACTATAAAGAATGATTTTCATGCAAAAGAAACTTTAAATTGGATAGTCGTTGCTTTTCTGTTAGCTATCCTCGGAGGAACCATGGGGGGTTTGATTACACTTGGAGGAGCATTAATTTATATTATCATGTACATTTTGTAACTGATAGTTGAGAATATATTATGAAACCTCTTCTGATTGGTATTGTGGGTAATAGAAATACAGGAAAAACTACATTCACACTGAAAATCAGTCAATCTCTAGGTGATAGAAGAAAACGGATTTCAGTGATTAAATTTAGTAGTTCACACTATTCTCTGGATCCTGAGGGGAAGGACTCTAGTCTTTATCGCAATACGAATGCAAATCCCATCATTTTTGCAAGCCCTTTCGAAACGGTAACCTACGAGAAAAGAACTGAACGGTCAAGTCTTCAAAACCTGTTGAAATTAATTCCAGAAACAACCGATTTAATTCTCTGTGAGAGCTATCCAGCAATGCTTCCCCAAATTCCCCTTATCTTTATTGTAAAGAGTCAACAGGACTTTGAAGAACTATATCAGCGTTACAACTATCAAGAGCCAATTTTAATTATTAAATCTCCCTTAATCCAGAAAGAAAAATTGCTTCAAGTAGCTGATTATTTCTCATTTGACGAAAAAGAAGATTTAACGAAAATTTCGCAAATAATTTTAGATCTCTGCTCTTAAGTTCCTAATCAGAATAAAATCGGGTACAATTACTTGAATCACTGGTTACAGTTTCAAGTAAAGCCCCTTTTCTAGTGATATTCATTAGAATAATCTCTTTTTGTCCTAGTTCTAATAATTTACCAATTTCGACAAGTTTTCCTTTCATCCGCCCTGATGCGTCCCCACTTGAAACCTGATCTATTACTTGGGGTAATTGAGAATAAGGAATTTTTGAGATTAGATTCGCTTGAGTGCTTGATTTAGGATCATCATCAAAAACTCCATCTACATCTGAGCCAAAAATTACTTTTGGTGGGGAGTATTTCCTTACTAAATCAAGTATTATCTGATCTCCACTTAACACACTATATCCCATCGTTAAATCGGGTACTACATCCCCAGAAATAACAGGAATAATTCCATTTTCAATAAACCGCTCAAAATTGGTTGTATCCCCTCTTATAATTCTCATTTTATTCGATTCATATATGCTTGAAGCATAAAGTTGGACAACAGGAACCATATATTTTGAAAAAGCTTCTAATAAAGCTTGTCGTAAACGATTAACAGCCACTTGAGCATCCACTAGGCCTAAATGTTGGTTTATATTCCCTGAATTACCCTTATGTATCCCGTGTTGTAATACGACAAAATGCCCTGGTGAACCTACCCCAGTCAATATGATCATCTTCTTAATTCCGGAGGTATATAATTCCCTTATTTCTGATGCAATACGATCAATATTCTCTGTGTTAATCGCTAGTGCTTCTTTTATATCATCTGGTGATTGACTCTTCAGAGCTTTTGTGAGTAAATCCTTATTAGAAATACTAGAGCCCCCTATTTTTAATATCAAATCAATGTCCATTTATATTGAACCTCCGTTAATTTTTAAATACTAAAACAGATTGCAATTGATAAAGTCTTGTGAGCTTTCTATTTTTGTCTAGTCCCAATGGAGCTTCTTCTAAAGCTATTCAGGTAGGAGATTTGAGTAATGACGACAAAAGAAATTGACAAATTGGCAAATAAAATTCTTTATCATAAACGTAAGTACTATGATGGCGAACCTGAAATATCTGATGAAGCTTATGATAGTTTAGAGGAAAAATTGCGGCAGCTTGATCCAGAAAATCCTGTTCTTTTCATTGTCGGAAGCCTAGATGGAGGAAAAGTAACTCACGATATTCCAATGTTATCATGTCAAAAAGCTCAAGATATTGAAGAAGTTCTGAAATGGAGTCAGGGGTTCGACCTTTATATTGAGTACAAAGTTGACGGTCTTTCCCTTTCATTAACTTATGAGGAAGGACGTTTAATTCAAGCGGCTACACGAGGAAATGGAACCACTGGTGACGATACAACAATTGTAGCAATGAAACTTGCCTCTATTCCAAAAACAATCCCTATGAAATCGCAAATTTTCGTAAGAGGGGAACTTTTCATGCCTCTCTCAGAGTTTCATCGTATTAATGCTCTAGGAGGAGATAATTACAGTAGTCCAAGGAATTTAGCTGTGGGTACTATTAAGCAAAAAGATCTCTCATTACTAGAGAAGAGAAAAATCGCATTTTTTGCATTTGAGTTACTTGGGTATATGGGAGAAGCGCCATTAAGTGATAGAGCGAGGATACTTAAGGATTGGGGATTTAATACCGCTAAAATCGAGTACCTTAAAGAACCCACCCGAAAAAATATCCAACGAATATTTTCTTCCATAGAAGCCGAAAGAAATTCTCTAGATTTTGAAATTGATGGACTAGTTTTAAAATACAATGAAAGTGATGCAATAAATACTGCAGGTACTACAGCACATCACCCAAAATGGATGATAGCCTTAAAGTTTGAAAGTAGGGGGAAAAGCACCTTAATTAATGATATAACTTGGCAAGTAGGTCGCACAGGAGTGCTTACACCAGTAGCCGAGCTAATACCAATAGAAGTATCTGGAGCGGTGATTCGTAGAGCTACACTACATAATAGAGAGTTTATTGAGTCATTAGACGTAGCAGTTGGAGACAGAGTAATGGTTATTCGTTCAGGGGATGTAATCCCGAAAATTACTCAAGTTGAAAAGAAAGGACCTAACCAGGTTGTACTACCCGAAAACTGTCCTTCCTGTGGATTTGAACTTCGTGTGGAAGGTGTGAACCTTATATGTCAAAGTAATTCATGTAGAGACCGTGATATCCAAAAAATTCGGCATTGGGTAAGAATAATAGATATCAAAGGTTTGGGAATAAAAAATATTGAAAAACTGTACGATAATAAGCATATTCAGCACTTTTCTGATCTTTATGCTAGTGAATTAACTGAAACCAAACTCGTATCTCTTTTGGGGAAAAATGGATCCAAAGTCTTCCAAAATATACAACAGTCTCGTATCCTACCATTTCATCTCTTTCTAGCAGGTCTTGGGATAGAAAATTTAGGAGTACAAATAGCTAAAGTTCTTTCAAAGCATTTTAACTCTTGGGATGATATTGAAAAAGCAAAAATATCTGACCTAAAAGGAATAGAGGGGATATCAGATCTTACAGCTGGATATATTATTTCAGGTGTACAGGACCCCACGTTAGGAAAGGCCTTATTTAATAAGGGAGTCTCTATAGATTATTCCTCAAGAAGGCAAAGAGGGGGTAGAGATTCAAGACGTAATCTTCTGGCTTTCATTGGAGATACAGATAAAGTAGACACAGATTTGGTAGATTCGGAACAGGAAGGATATGAAACACGGGGGACTATTTATGTCACAGGAAAAATTCCAGGAATGACTAAGAAAGAGATTAAGGCGTATGTTGAAAGGAATGATTATGAATGGGCTTCTCTAACAAAATCTCTTGGTTTACTTGTAGTTGGGGAAAAACCAGGGAGTAATAAATTAGAAAAAGCAAAGAAGTACGGAATCCATATTAAATCGTGGGAAGAATTCAATGCTGAATTGTCCTAGAAAAAAGTGTCGTATGTGAAAATATCGCATCTATTTTTTCCTTTTACTCACTATCCACTCCATAAATTGGTAGCTTGCCAGAACATTGATAGATTTTTCTATTAGACTGGTGTAACTGATATCACTACTCATTTCTCTATAACTGAATAGTTACTTTTAATAAGGAAGGTCCTCCTCAAATTCTTCATACTATAATATAATTTAGTTATGTGAATAAAAATGTTCGAACCAGAATCTGACGATTTACGAACCGTAAAAGCGCTTCCATTCTGGCAAGCCTTTTTGGGTGGAATCTTGGGCCCAGTAATTATTGCTATTGTCTTTGGATTATTGGGATCACGGACATCTCCTTTACTCATGCAAGTTGAGCTGCTATTAGTTGCTATTGCTTTTTGTCTTACTGGTATCCTTGCAAGATCAAAATTAATTGGCTTACTTAGTATAATCTCTGCTCCTATAGCATGGATTCTTCTTTATATCCTTGATTTGTCTACTGCAGGTCTGATTGCTAATCCGTTTGGAATATTTTCAGGACTTTCTGGTCCTGTGAATGCAATTATCGAAACTGGACTAATACCTCAATTAGCAGACTTTGGAGAAGAAATAGCCGCTGCAGCAATGATTCTAGATCTAATTATTGTGGAATTAATTGCTCTCTTTCTTGGATTCTTTATTTCTGCAGTTGCTACTGGGATATGGACGAAGAAAGGAGAACTTTCGATCTTTTCAGTCATCATGAAACCAATTGCAGCATTTTTCGTTATTGTTCTATTGATACTTATCCCGTTTACATACCATGGACTCGCAAATCTAGCTTATGGTGGCGTATCAATTGGTGCAGGTGCCTCTGAATTCATGCAAGCCTTTGGCTATACAATAGGAGGAGGCGCTCAAAATGAAACGAATATCGACTTTAATGATCCTGCTGTTGTTAAAGACCTTAGTGAAGCAGCAGAAAGAGCTGAAAAGTGGTTTAAAGAATCTTCTATTGCTTTCAAGCAATTTCAAAATAATTTCCTTGTGAATATACTGATTGATGTTTTTTTCCCAGAAAATACTTCTTTTGAAGGCTTTAACATGCAGCAAGCAACAGGAATTTTGGATATTGCAGAAGTTCTTGCTCTTATTTCAGGTGAACTCCCTGCGCTCTTTGCAGGATACCAGAACCTTGTTGGTGGCTTTCACGAAACGTTTTCAGTCTTAGAAGACACTGATCTAGGTGGTGGTTTTGGAAGTAGTAATACTCACCTTCAAGCAACGTACGATCCGGATTTTGTATTAGGTTTAGATAAACTTGGTTATGCTGTTGAGAATTTTACTGATGCTCAAAGTGGAGTTCTTAACGCTATTGGAAATATCACAACTATCCTTAATGACGTTATCGTCGGTGAAAACACAGATCTGAACATTGTAGTAGATATTATCGAAGAAGTGGAAGCTGGTTATGGTATCATATTGGAGATTGCTGATGGAGGAATTGATTTCCTAAATGCTACCTATAAAACAACTCTCGCTATTGAAGAACTAGGAGAAAGCGATTTTCCTGGTGCAAATGCTTGGCTTGATGACGCAGCAGGAGAACTTCAAGAAGCAAATGACACCTTCCAACATATAAGTCTTGGAGATTTCAATAACGAATCCCAATTACCGTTCTATGGAACAGTGAAAATCCTTAAAGGCATGACAAACCTTCTTTCATGGTTTGCCTTAGCAGCAGCTAATGGAACACAGTGTTATACTGCAATGGAAAATATTTTGGTTACACTAGAAAATTTAGACTTTTCTGATCCAGCAGTTTTAACAACAGATTGGAATAATTTTGCAGAAGAGGTTGCAACAGCAGATCTTATCTTTACTGATGCGAAGTATAATATCGGAGAGGCAACTGAAGAGAGTGATCGTCTGGTAGCCGATAACTATGGTGCCATCATTGATGCTTCTCTTAAACCGATGTTAGAAGATTTCAGTCAAATGCTGAATAATTTCAATGATAATGTTACTGAAATTGAATACTTGATGGGAGCCCTTGCAGGAACTGTTACATCCATTCAATTATTTACTGAAGGTTTTTCACTCTTTAACCAATCTTATACAGCTGCAATAGCAGGTGCTGGTGGTGATGCACCTACATTCTTCGATTTGATTTTAGCCGATCCTGATTTCAACCAGTCAGAAATCTTAATGGGATATAGTAAATATAACGCATCTTCAGCATATGATGAAATCGAGCCGGCAACGTTAATTGATAATACAGTGAAGACCACTTGGCAAGATACCCTCTGGTTCCCTGGACCACCAGACACCTTTGAACCTAATGCAACGGAAGCTGTCTCTATCGCTGGATTAGCACAGAGTATCTTAGATACTATTGCAGGATTCAAGATTCTTGGTAAATTTGCGAGTGATCCATCCTATCTTGACGCCATTCAAACCTACTTTGAGCAGATGGATGATGTAGGCTTAGATCTCATCTTCGGTGGAGGATGATTTTCCTCCCCTTCTTCTTCTTATTTAAAATCTTAAAAACTTGGAATTAAAAGTTTTGGATCCTGTAACCATTTTTCTGCATCTAATGCAGCTTTACACCCCTCAGCTGCGGCAGTAATCGCTTGACGATACCTAAAATCAACCACATCTCCAGCTGCAAAAACTCCAGGGATACTCGTCATTGAATATTTACTATGAATAATATATCCATCCTCATTTAACGCGACTTTTCCTTTGAACAATTGAGTTTGGGGCAGATATCCTATCGCCACCAATAATCCTCCTAAGTGTAGTACATCGGTTTGACCAGTAGCTGTATTTTTGATGGTTATTCCATTTAATCGTTCTCTTCCCAAGATACTTTCAACTTCAGTATTATCGATAAATTCAATTTTCTCATTCTCAAACCCTTTTTTCAACAGGGCTTTAGTTGCTCTCATTTTTTCTTTCGGTCCCCGATAGATAATCTTCACAGACCTTGCGTACTTTGCTAAAAATAGCGCTTCTTCAAGGGCAACATCTCCTGCACCAATCACTGCAGCATCTACATCTTTGAAAAAGGGAGCATCACAGGTTGCACAATATGAAACACCTCTTCCACTCAGTTCTTGTTCATTAGATAAGCCTAAACGTTTAGGTTCAGCTCCTGTAGCAATTATTACTGCTTTGGCTTCAATCTGATGCTGACCCGTCAGAATAAGAAATGGATTCTGTGTAAAATTGATGTCTATCACGTTATCTTCAAGAAATATTGCACCTAAGTGTGTAGCTTGCTCTCGCATTCTGGTAATCAACTCAGGCCCCTGAACAATATCAGGAAATCCTGGAAAATTTTCTACTTCGGTAGTTGTCATCAGTTGACCACCAGCTTCTATTCCAGCGATTACAAGAGGATTTAGTTGAGCACGAGCTGCATAGATTGCAGCAGTTAATCCTGCTGGACCGCTACCGATAATAACTAGTTCTTGGTTAGGATTTATTTCGTTAGAACTCGGTTTACTATGTAAAAATAATTGCATAATCTCACATCATTCATTGGTTTAAAAAATATTTTTCTGAAAATTTCTCATTCTCCGAAAAATTATTCTTATATCCCTATCATTTCTAGGTTATCTACTAAGGAGAAGTCTTATGTTGTATGCTGTGAATCCTGAATGGCGAACACACAGTTCTCAAGATGTGAATAGCCAAAATGATGGTAAAGAAGTTTTAATTGGTGGTTGGATCCAACAGATTCGTGATAAAGGACGATTAATGTTTCTTACTATTCGTGATCCGTCAGGTATTTGTCAAGTAACGCTCCACCAAAAAAATGTTTCTGAAGTAGTCTGGGAAACATGTAAAAAACTAACTCTTGAATCTGTTGTATCAATTCATGGAAAAGTAAAAGCAGATTCGAGATCGAAGTTAGGAGCTGAATTAACCCCAGATTCAGTAATAATTCATGTAGTAGCAGAACCAAAAGTCCCCATAGATTTAACCAAAATGAAAACCAAAATGGAAATTGATACAGTTTTTGCATATAGAGAATTATCCATTCGTGATCCTGATGTAGCAGCTGTAATGAACTTGAAGAGCATTGTTGCACAAGCAACAAGAAAATTTTTCAAACAAAATGGATTTACAGAAATTTTCACCCCCTTTATTCTTACAGCTTCGACTGAGGGAGGAGCAGAGCAATTTTCATTGGATTATTTTGGAAAACCAGCCGTCTTGGCTCAATCTTGCCAATTCTACAAACAAGCTGCACTTTCTTGCCATGAAAAGGTGTTTGGACTTCTTCCCTCTTGGCGTGCTGAAAAATCTCATACAACCAAACATATGACAGAATTCTGGCAAATTGAAAACGAGATTGCATTTGCCACAGATAAGGAGATAATGCAAGTCCAAGAAGATTTGATTGCTTTTATTTTTACCACTGTTGCTCGTGACGGTGAAGACCAACTTGCACAGTTAGATAGAACCATTTCTATTCCAAAAACTCCTTTTAAAAAGATACCATTCAAAGGAGCTAAACAAATGATTCTTGATCTAGGAGTAGAAGAAGCTCAGGAAGAAGATTTCGGGGCAACAGGTGAGTCTGCTCTTTCAAAATCATTCAAAGAACCTTTCTTCATTACTGAATTTCCCGTTCATCTTAGAGGAATGTATTATGCCTCAAATCCTACAAATCCTGAGGTAACACGTTCTTTGGATTTAATGGCTCCAGAAGGATTTGGTGAATTATCTAGCGGTGGACAGAGAGTAGCTGATTATAAGGTTTTAGAGGAGCGAATTATTAATCAAGGCTTTGAAGTTTCTAACTTTGAATGGTATCTCCGAATGTTTCGATTTGGAATGCCACCTCACGCTGGTTTTGGTTTAGGATTTGAACGACTGGTCAGATGGATCGCCAATTTATCTCATATAAGAGAAGCTAGTATGTTTCCAAGAACCCCAGATATTTACAGTCCTTAGATTCTCCTTTCAGTGCTAACTCCCCTCATTAATCTGTAGTGTAGCCTGAATATGAATAAAGGGGCAAATAGCAACAGATAGGAACTAGGTTCTCGGGTATTACGAAAAGTAAGAAATGCTGAAAGAACCCTCTTCTCATGATACGTGGCACTATGTGCATATCTGTTACTAATGGAAAGTAAAGATGTATGCTGATAATTTGTAGTATTTTTCCAGGTAAAAAGGCTCCATTTTACAGCCTCCATTGAATATTTTGTCATAGAGGTAGTAAAAAGACTCAGACAAATTGCTCCCAAACTCAAAAGAAGATTCATTGTCATTGATCTTAAGATATCAGAAGGAGATACCGTTGATTCTTCCGTATTTTCACAAAAAAGATTCTCTCCCCATATGATCTTATGTCTTTGTTTCAGTGATTTCCATACAGAAGTCTTTGGAGCGAATAAAAACGCCATTAAAGGATTGACTCCAAATACATTAGTAAACTTTTCATCTTTAAAATCAGATTGACTACAAATGAATAAATTGATGAACATTCCTGTCGCTTTTTGTAGTCCTTTTTTGAAAAGGTCAAAGAAACTGTTCTCTACAGGGAAAAAATGAGATTCTAGTGTGAGTAATTCTTGTTGTATCTGTTTGAGCTTGGGTTTTAAGCAACTATCTTTGAGAATAATGAGTAAGTCAACATCAGTTGAGTGATCAACATTTCGTTTTTTCTCTGCTAATGACCCAAAGAGAACGATGGAGACAACTTCAGAACTATGATTTCGTGTTAAAAATGCCTTAACCGTCTGTAGATACTTTTTAGTTTTCATAGACCTTCCCAAAGACTCTCACATGAGATGAAAACCAATTCTTCATTAGACTCTTCTCACAAGATTATTAAATACTCTTGCAGGATGAATGATGGTGGTCAATCTTGATAAACTTTGAGAGTGTAAAGATACAATGGTTAGGACATGCGGGGTTTCTCCTAACAAATTCAGCAAAACAAACAGTGGTTATTGATCCTTTTCAAGTTGAAGGATCTTCTTATGATCCTGTTGATATTGTCATAAGCACACATGAACATGGAGATCATTGTAGCATCGAAGATATAAATAAGTTTATTTCTTCAGATACAGAGGTAATAGGTATTTCAATGGCCGAAGGGGAATTATCCAAGCTGGATTGTAAAACCGTACATTATGTTAAACCTGGAGATAATATTACAGTTAAGGGAATTGAACTAAATATCGTTCCAGCATACAATTTAAATAAATTTCGGTCTGAAGGAGTTCCTTTTCATCCTAAAGAAGATGAAAAGATAGGCGTAGTCATTCATTTAGATGGACAGAAGATCTACCATGCAGGTGACACTGATAATATCCCTGAAATGAGCAGTATAAAACCTGATGTCGCACTTCTTCCAGTAAGTGGTACTTATGTCATGACAGTCTCTGAAGCTTTGGAGGCAACAAAGGTTCTACAACCAAAATTAGTAGTTCCTATGCATTTTGGAGCTATTGTCGGAGACAAATCCATGGCTAAAAAATTTAAAGAAGAAGCTGATGTATCTGTAGAAATTCCAACAAAAGTGTGATACTAGGTTTTACACCTGATTGTGTTCTCGACACTTTTGTTGAGGTAAAATAATCTAGTAGTTTTAGGTAAATAATTTCTTTGCTAAGAGTACTTCCTCTCCTATTTAATAAAAGATTACTAGACTAGATTCTACAATAAACCGAATTCATCTTAGGAGGTAATTTAAGGAAGAACATTCTAGACTTAGCAAATAAAGCCTTTTCAAGAAGAGGAAAAACAGGGATTCTTACCTTAATGGTGGTGTTAATCGTTTCATATCGGTTACTAGAAGACATCGCAATTGCTGATGCATGTTTTGATCTATTCGGTAACTCCTTGGAAGAGTTATTCCATGCTGGATTCCTTGCGCTAATGGAAACCAGTGTAGAAGTAAACACCATAAAGGAAATCCTTGAAAAGGAAATCACACTCGAACATCAAAACCTAGAACAGTTATTATTTGAATTTCTTGAAGAATTAATTTATTTGAAGGATGCAGAGCTGCTTATATTCAGTGATTGTAAATTATCTATAGATCAAAATCCAATTACTTCTCTATATACTCTTTCCGCGACGTTAACTGGCCAAGAAATCAATGAAGAAGTGAGTACGATCACAGATGTAAAGGCGGTAACATATTATCAGTTCTTTGTAAGACAGAATAATAATGGTTGGGAAGCTCGAGTTACATTTGATTTATAATAATATTATTGATGTAGTAAGGGTGCAAAAATGTCAGTAAAAGATCATGCAGTAAAAATTGATGATTATACTCATGAAATTCCTAAAAGATCAGATTTTGGGATGAAAGCTCCGGTGAGAATTTATGGAAATCCCTCCATATATAAAATGTTAGATAGAGGGGTTTTTCAACAGATAATTAATGTTAGTAAACTACCTGGGCTAGTGGGGCACGCCATGACAATGCCTGATGCCCATTGGGGATATGGATTTCCAATTGGAGGTGTGGCGGCCTTTGATGTCAATGAAGGGGTCATTAGTCCCGGTGGAATTGGTTTTGATATCAACTGTGGTATGCGTCTTATTACTACAAATCTGACTGTTGCTGAAGTTAAACCAAAAATTCGTGAGCTTATCAATACACTGTATGATTTAATTCCTGCTGGAGTGGGGAAAAAGGGATCAGTTCCGCTTTCTATGCAACAATTCCGTGATGTGGCAGAAAACGGAAGTAAATGGTGTATTGAAAATGGTTACGGTTGGGAGGAAGATATTGAAAGGCAGGAAAATAACGGTTGTCTTTCAGCTGCTGATTTTAGTGTTATAGGTGATAAAGCTAAATCGAGAGGGATTAACCAGCTTGGTACTCTTGGTTCAGGAAACCATTACTGTGAGGTTCAAACAGTAAATCAAATCTTTGATTCTGAAACTGCGAAAATCATGGGGGTCACTGATAAGGACCAAGCTGTGGTTATGGTCCATTGTGGATCACGAGGTTTTGGTCATCAAATTGCTTCTGATTATCTTCGGGAATTTTTGAATAAAATGGAGAGTAAATGGCAAATACCCATTTATGAGAAGGAATTATCAGCTGCTCCCATTAATAGTGATGAGGGTCAGAATTACTTGAAAGCCATGTCCGCAGCAGCTAATTTCGGATTCGCAAATCGTCAGGTCATCATGTCACATGTAAGAAAAGGATTCGAAAAAGTATTTGGCAGATCAGCTGAAGAAATGGAAATGAACCTTGTTTATGATGTTGCACATAATATTGCTAAACAGGAAGTCTATTCGATTGAAGGAAAAAATCGTGAAGTAGTTGTTCATCGAAAAGGTGCAACAAGATCCTTTGGACCAAATTCTAAAGATATTCCTAGTATATATCAATCAGTTGGCCAACCTGTTATTTTAGGAGGTAGTATGGAAACAGGTTCGTACCTGCTAGCTGGAACAAAAACCGCCATGAAAAAATCATTCGGTTCAACAGCCCATGGTTCAGGTCGTACGATGTCTCGATCTAAAGCAAAGAAGAAAATTAGGGGAAATGTACTCCGTAGTCAAATGGAAGCTAAGGGGATTTATGTACGTGCTGCATCAATGGCTGGACTTGCCGAAGAAGCAGGATTTGCTTATAAAAATATTAATGATGTAGTAGACTCTATCCATGGCGCGGATCTATCTAGAAAAGTCGCTCAGTTAGTACCTATCGGAAACATAAAGGGATAAACAAAAAAAAGAGAGAGACCCTTAAGGGTCTAAGAACGTCGACGACGAGAAATTGTGGCTAAAACTGGTATTGCAATAAAGAGTGCAAGGAATTCAAAACCTGGTATTGAACCAGCAGGTTCATCCGTATCTTCACTTCCAGTGCCTGCTAGAACTGCATAAGCTGGATCATGTAGTATTTCCTTACCACCCCACTTGGGGTAGGAAATTGAATAGATATACGTTTTCCGGGATACATCTGCACGCATACTGCGAATCATATCCGCTTCACTGGATATAGACCCATAAGCAACGTCAATCAGATTTAGTGGTATAAGTTGTCCAATTGCGTTTACCCATTCGGTTTGATCCCAATAATACTTAATATCGTCTAAACGAATTTCCGCAAATTCTGCGGTGTTATCTGAGAACTTGAATTGTGAAATTCTTGTTGAATTTTCAATATCGGAAGCAACAGCATCATTATTCTCATCTCGCCACTGAATAGTTCTTCGTTTTTGAGCGTCAAATACTGTTGTCCCCATCAGTTGATTGAGACTCAAACCTGTTAAATCAGCCGAATTACTCCATTCACCAATGATGTAGTCAAATTTAAGGTCTACTCGTCCTAAATCATTGTCAACATCAAAATGAAAGAGGGTTGAAACTTCATCAATCGTGTGGAGTTCTTCTGTTGAAACATTAAATAGTGAGATGTCTTGATTTCTTTCTAAGGGTTGAAGATATCCTGAAACATCATTAAATTTCGATCCGAACTCTAACACATCTTCGGTGGTTGTTGGTCGACTATAAGTGCGTTCTGCGATATCTTTCATATCAAATCTATAGAGAGCTTCATCTCCTATGCTAGGATAGGCAATACTATTATCTCCGATGCCTAGAGTGTTCACACCAAGATCCATGTATCCATTTCCATTAGTATCATTGTATACTAAGGTTCCTAGCAGATGATGTTCTAAGTAGGTATAATTATATTCCTTCACTAGGAGATTGGGTCCAACACGCGCGAGATCAAGCTTATCAATTCTTAATTGAGAAATTTCAAAAGTTCCTCGTTCAAGAATTTTTGGTGCTGTTGGTGAAGCTGATAGTGTCTGAGATGGAGCTGAAAGTGCACTCATAATGTTAATATTTGGGAATCTGAATAAAGCTTGAAGTTCTTTACTTAACCAATCACGAGAAGATAACTGTTCAATAAATCTACGAAGTAGCTCTCCAGAAGTATTATCCTCGAATTGCCATTGGTTCATAACTTGATATAATCCAGTGACCTTATCTTGGATAAGTGTCATAAAGACATTAGTTAATATTTCATCACCTGTAAAGGGTTGAGAGGAAACTGTTCCATTTTCTTTAATGGTCTCAAAACTATCCAGAACACTGCGATCTTTATCATAAAATATTGTAACTGCCTTTCGATCATGGTAACTACTTACCATGGCATCTGAAGTTACTCTATTATTGATGTGAATCGTAGAGTGATTTTCTAAATGCTCAAGAAGTGCTTCCATGAATAATTTATCTCCTTCATTGATCGTGACATCAAGTTTTATTCTTCCTACCGACTGATTAAGGAAGTTTTTTATTCCTGCAAGGTCTAATGTAATATTCCTCTCCACAGAACCTTGTTTTGTGTATGTATAACCACCAACACTATTGTACACCCCATAATATACATTATCAGGTGTAAAGTTAGCACTTTCCATTCCCCGTATTAATCCAAGTATATTCTTGTGTAATAATCCTTGTAAGGTCCCGTCAGGACGTGCAACAGGTATTGGAGAAGTAGCTAACTGGCTAGATGCTGCAGTACTTGGAACGATAACAATTCCAAGCATGAAGATAGCAGAGGTAATTGCTATCCAACTTTTCTTACTTTTGTGTATTTTCAAGTGATTTATCACCATGATTATTTTGATATGTCTACTTATACCTACTCACTAGGGCCTTATAGTATTCTCGTTATACATTTGTTGAAAGTCACATAAAGTGGTGTTACACTTAATTCAAGTTTATAGCTAGTTTTGATATTCGCCCATCGGTCGGAAGGTAATTAAAATTCGAATTCTCAAATTCTATGAATTTTAAATTCAAATTAAGTCCAAATCACGTTATCAAATTCATAATACGCCTTGCTTTATTATTCTCTATATTTCTTTAACATCGATCTATAAAATTAGAAAAGTCCCGAGATAAAGAAACTGAAGATACTAAAACCATACAGGACGAAAAATACTGGTATTAAGGCTCGTTCAAAATTAACTGATTTAATTACTTGTAGGAGCTGAACTAAGAATACTGCGGAAGAAACCTGGAGGACAAATAAAATGAGGATTGATACTTGGGCATTAGCTATAATACTGGAAAGAAATGCAAATGTAGAAACATTTTCAGATAGGAATATCAATGCTGGGTAGATGAAAAGAGGAAAAAGAGCAATAGGAATTCCAGTTAATAATTCATATGAAAATCCCTTGATAGGGCTGTAGTACCGCATTAGAAGCTCTAACAAAATCCAAATAATAATTAACGATCCGATTACTTCGAGTATACATCCAAGCAGCTCAAAATACAGCCCACCATCGAAAAAGAAGGGAACCATCCCTATTTTAGCGAGATCTAATAGTAAAATTTGCCCCACAACCATGAGGCTCATAAACACACGGAAATTCCTATCGAAGGTCTTTTTACGGATAAACTCTCCAAAAAATCTAATTGAAAATCTTTCAGGTAAGATTTCTTCTGTTCCATGAATTTCGGTAAGAGATTGGTGTTTTAACTGTACAGTCTCCCCAGACTTCATTATATCAAGGGCTACTTCACCTAACGGCGTTAACAGGAATCTTTTTTCCGAATCTTGTTGAACAAGATCCTTAAGCTTTTTAATATGAAAATAAAAGGATCCTGGCTTTATTTGTAACCATTCAACTAGTTCTGTATACTGGACTGGACGATGAAAGGTCCCGAGATATTGCACAATATCAAAACGGATAGCATGACCAAGTGCTGCATATACATCTTGAAGAACTCTAGTATTTTCTAGAGTATGAGAGCTTTCCTTGGCCAAATGAATTCCTCGTTTTTCCTGCAAATATCCTTTTTTGCCTTCATTTCAAGAATCGTTGACGGATGATTATCAGTATCCCAACAAAAAAACCAGATATCATAATTATCTGACTAGAACTTTCTAAGATAACTCTGTTTGGAGGAGGAAGGATTTTAAATATTGGATTCAGCTCTTCGAGTTGTACTTCGGGATCATAGTAAATATTATCTCCCTGAGGCAGAATAAAACCTCCACGAAGCACAATTGTCTTCGCTTCTGGACTAAGTGACGGACTTAATGCCATTGGTAATGCTTCTGATGAGAGGGGTTGAAATGTTACTGGATGAATTGAACCATCTACATTTACGTTTTCAGCCCATGAAAAATTAAGAAAATCTCTGAGCGAGTTCCCAAGGGAAAAACGATTGTAATTAAACGAATTGGCTGTGTAATTAACTATTTGAACTGTAGATTGATCTAAAATATGATCCTGTGATTGACCATTTTGTAATGTAGAAAATTTGAATTCACCTAGGAGGTCAGTTTGTTTTAAGAGTTCACGAGAGAGTGTAGTGTCTCCGATTTTTGAAGCTAATCCTAATATTTCCTCATGTGTAAAGAAGTCGACTTGTAACGCGAGTTGGGAGGTGGATGAAGAAAAATCCCATCCACTAATATTGCAAGAAAATTTCAAACGAGGAGCAAAACGTATTGCATCAATTGATTGAGTGCTAACTGTTCGAGAAACCTCAATTCTATTTCCATCTGAACGAATTCTAATCTTTGGTATCGTTGGGACAGTAACTTGAGATTTCTCAACTTCAAAATCAAAGGAGATATTTAAGAAATCTAGTTTAGAGGTAGGAATAGCAAACCTATATGGAATATCATTAGCAGAGAAATCCAAATGATAACTGAGGTCTGATTCAGACTCATTTGTAGAAGTTTTACTTGCATTAACTTTGAATCTCACAGTAGAAAGATCAATGACCTTTTTAATACTAGGGGAAGTTAGAGTACTATTGAATTTGCTATCAATTCCTACATTATCGTATTCTGTGATTTTAACTAGCCTCATCAGGAATGTATTTCGAGTTCTTAGTTGAGAACGATTGATTACTGTTCCTCGACGATTCTGGAATTCTATTTCGGCTAATTTTTGTGTAAAATCCGTAAAAATTGACAAAGGAAAAGCATTGGTTGCCGTTCCAAACAAGACCCCAAGGGAGCTTGTAGAAGTTTGAACCATTATAGAATTCACACCTTTAAAATGGTCAAATTGTGTTTGTACTATTCTTATCGGATCTACGCCGTCATTCATAATTGAGCTCGTATTTAATTGGGCAACAACCATTACTGACAAAACATTTATTGAAAAAAGACATAGTAGGAACACTCCTGCGCATAATGTCTTATAAGAAGGAGTACCAATTTGTTTCATCTGTTTGCCTCTCGAATGAACTTACTCGCAACTAATTAAATATCATTCATTAAACGATTCTTGAGTATTATTGCACCTAGGTTTTTCAAGATATCATTTCATCTACAATTCTCAAGTTTTTTTAAAAAGCAGGTACTGGTAGACAAACATGGTTAATAAACTGGATAAGTTAGAACATTTGAAAGAAAACGCGCAACCTTTTTATTTTGATGGTTCAGATACAGGTGTTCTTTTGACTCACGGGCTTACAGCCTCTCCTACAGAAATGCTTTCTCTTGGAAAATTTCTACACGAAAAGGGATTTAGTGTTCATGGTGTGTGTCTTGCAGGACATGGGTCAAATTATCGAAATCTTCCCAATTATTCTTATCTAGATTGGATAAAATCATGCTCGGATGGTTTAGATTTACTACGAATGAAGTGTGATGCAATTATCCCAATTGGAATCTCTATGGGCGCTCTTCTATCTACTTTACTAATTCATCAGAAAAAAAAGGTAAATTTTCAGAAACTCGTCTTACTTGCCCCTGCATTTGGGTTAAAATCCAAATTGGCTTCTTTAGCACCTATTTTATCTTATTTTGTTAAATTTATTTACAAAGGAGATTCTGTACTCCAATATTATCTCGATCATGAGCTTTATGCTTATTATTATTATCCGACGAAGGCTATAGCTCAATATTTGAAATTACGTAAGCTATTCCATACCGAGTCAGTCCACATAACCGTACCTACACTTATTTCTTATGGAGAATTGGATGATACAATTGCAAAAAATGAAATCGATGAAGTTATAAGAAGAAAATTTGATCCAGAGACTAAAGTGCAGATAAAAATTTATCCGAGCTCTGCACACAATTTTACTACTGACCCTGATGCTCCAGAGCTATTTGAATATATCTACCAGTTTATTAGCACTTAATCCGAGGTAATTAACTGTGAAATCGGGAGAGTAAATGATATTGTAGTTCCCTTTCCTACTTCACTTTCTAACCAGATTTTTCCCTCATGTAGTTCTACTATTCTTTTCACTTGAGCAAGGCCTATCCCTGACCCCTCAATGTTTTCACTGATATTTGATGCCCTAGTGAATAAATTGAACACTTTCTTTTGTGAGTCTTTTGGTATTCCAATTCCATTATCTCTAACAAAAACTTTTACATATTCAGAGTTTTGAGAAGTAACCCCAATCTTAATTTGCGGGGAAGATTGACTTCCCATAAATTTCAAGCAGTTACCAATCAAGTTATCAAAAAGTTGGATCATTCGATTGAATTCTACTTCCACATCAGGAAACTCATCATCTAATTCTATATTAATCTTCCCCTTTTTTATCCTTTTTGAGAATCTAAGAAGAGATTCATTTATGATCGTTGAAAGATTGACTACAATTCTTTCTTGTGTAAATCTACCTATTCGTGAATATTCAAGAACTTCATCAATCATTGAGATTACATGACGCGTATTACTCTCCATTCGTTCAAGGTAAAATAGACTCTCTGGAGAAAATTTATTTTCTGAATCTGTTTTAAGAGTTTCAATAAAACCTAGAATTGAGATAACGGGAGTTTTCAAATCATGACTTACACTATAGACAAATTCTTCAACTTCTTGGGTTTTTAAGCGTAGTTCTTGGGTTTGTGACTTGATTTTTCTAAGTAATTCAGACCGTTGCTCATTTTCTCGTTGTAATCGTTGTGAATCATCAATTATCTGTGTTTTAGCTTTCTTTACAGATTTTTCAAGTTCAATATTCGCGTACTTAAGTGATAACATCTTATTTATGGTTTGAAAGAAATCTAAGTCAGTACGTGTAAGACCTAAGGGTCTATCGAAACTCACTATTCCAAAAAATAGGTTTGGAGTTTGTTTTGTATTGATTCGAGATATTAGTATCTCTTGAATATTCTTCCCTCCAATTGATAAGGGAATCTCATTTACTTCGTTGTAATGATGATAAGAAACATCAGAGTTAAGTTTTCTTGCGTTCAACTCAATTAAAAAATCAGAAATATCTTTAGAAGAGAAAACGACCTTTGCAGGATATATCAATAGGCCAGGTTTTTTGGTAGGATTACTTAATATCATAAAAGTATACAAAAAGTGATTTTTTAAGATTGAATGTAGTGTTTTAAGAATTAAACTAGGAGAATTAAGATTAATCAATTTTTGAGACAAAATTCGAATTAATTTAGCTCTACTTGATTCTGTCAGCGAATTATCTCTCAATGCTTTAAGCTCTGTTTTCACAAATCTCAACTATACATTCATTTCTAGAATCAATACCTTTGTCATATTTAAAGGATTCACTTCATCCAGCTTGATTTGATCTAGATACCAAGATTGATAAGAAGAAACATGTAGTTGTTGGAGTCAGATGGATGGTTAATACCAACTATCTTGAAATAGAAGCTCTTTTAGGGAAAAATGAACTTCCCTCCCTATCTGATTAAAATAATTGGAATTTATTCTACAGAGACAACGTCTTTGAGATCTGGAAAATTCTGTTGTAGATGTCTTTTAATTCCGTTTGAAAGAGTCATTTGAGAATATGGACAACCACGACAACTACCCATCAATCGGACTTTTAAAATACCACTATCAACATCATAGTCAACATACTCGACATCTCCGCCATCTCGTTGAAGAGCTGGTCTTATTTGTTCCAAATTACTTTCGATTTGATCTTTAATAGACATAGATTATCCTTCCTTGCTGAGCGATCATCCTGTAGTTTTTTATATTAGCATTTCGTTGTTGAAACCGTTAATCTCTTAAATAGTGGTCATTCAATGAAGTGTCATTTGCGATTACCAGATCTCCAATATCTATTGCTACTTCACGTAATTGGGCTAAAAAGCTGATTAATGAAGTTAACTTAGAAACAACTTCTTTTTCATGCTTGGAAATATCTTCTTGAATCTCTTTATGAACATCTTTCAATTTATTATCGATTCTATACTTTAGTTCTTCTGCTGCTAGCACATCTCCTGCGAAAAATGAATCCAAGCTTTCAGTCAGTACCGTTGTCAGTAAATTACTTAAATTTTGTATTTTACTCAATGTTGACTTGGTAAGAGTTTCCTTCATGTTTTGATTCTTCTTAACGGTCTTAGCAAAATCTACAGATGCATCTCCTAAATTTTCACCGTATGCAGCTACCATACGCCAGTCTAGACAGGTTGTAGGTCTAATGTTAGAAATCTCTCGTTTATCATTAACCATTATTTTGAGCATTCTGACAATGAGAAAGTACAGACGATTAACTTCAACATCCCGCTCAATAACTTCTTCTGCTAGAGTAATATCGTCGTTAATAAAAGCCGAGATAGCATCACTCTGCATCTGATTAGCAATTGAAAAACATCGATGAACATATTCACGTGGATTTGGCAGAGAGCTTGAATCAATTAGAAAGTGTAATTCAATGCTTTCTTGAGTTTCTCCAAGTATTTCTAATCCTACGAGTTGTCGGCTTAGATTCCGAATCCCACTTTTATTTTGAAGAGGAGTGTCTTTTTCTGACTCAATTATTATTACATCGCTTCCCAAGAGATAAGCTGCTAGTACATCGCGACTAACATGAGCAGATTCTTGAATTCGGGTAATCCTTTTCTCTACTGGAATTTCAGTTGGGTAAATGAGTAATTCACCCGAGGACATCTCTTTAATTACTACATTTGACCCCTTATCGAGCTGATGGCGTGCTGCCCAATCCTTTGGTAATGAGATAATCCTTGTATCTCCCGCTCCTGTAACTTGGATTTTACGAATTTCCATCCTCGTCAAAGTCTCCTTTCTTGGTTCTTATTATTTCCCTAAGTTTCTTTATCTTAAATATATTCGTACAATAATAACTGAACAGTTCTCTCTATTCATATCTCCAAGAGCTCTAGACGTGGTATTTCACTTGCAGAAATACCTTTGTCTAGTTTAATAACGTTATCCTCAATTCTTATCCCAAATTCTCCTGGAAGATAGATTCCTGGTTCAATAGTAAAACAATTGCCTGTTACTAAAGGACTTTCATTACCTTCAACAATATAAGGATGTTCGTGCACTTCCAAACCTAAACCATGACCAGTTCTATGAGTAAAAAAGTCCCCATATCCACCTTTCACTATAACATTGCGTGTACCTACATCAATCTCATGCGGGGTGTCTCCTTGACTTGCTAGTTCCTTCCCACGAATATTTGCTTCATTTACATGAGTGAAGATCTCTTTAAACTTTTTACTTGCTTGCCCAAATACAGAAGTTATCGTAATATCCCCCCAATAGTTTTTATATGTTCCACCTGCATCAATTAGAACCACATCATTCTTTTGTAATATTCTATCACCCCCATGATAATGAGGTAAGGCAGAATTGTCTCCAAACTGCACTAGATTGAAAAATGAGTCACTTGGTTCTAAAGCCAACCGATTTTTAAGCATAGTTTGAACATCAGATTCCATTATACCCTTTTCTAGTTCATACAATGTCTTCATTATTGCTTCACTCGATTTTTGGCGTGCTTTTTGCATATTTTTAATCTCGGTTTCATCTTTGACACTTCGTAATGATGCGAACAGATTTTCTCCATTCGTGAACTCTTTTCCAGAAAGACTTTGGGAAATGGATTGATATACCGAAAACCACAATTTAGGGTCAATAGCTATCTTTTTTACATCCTTTTGGATTACTTCAGACGCTAAAAGTTTAAATGGATCCTCAGTTTCATTCCATCCGATGACTTGAGACACACCAGATGCCTTCTTTATACGGTCGGCCTCAAAAGATGGAACAAGAAAGGTTGGCACTCCTTCTGACGTAATAACACTTATTAATAGTCTCTCTGAAGGATCTTCTTTGATACTATACAACCAACAAAAATTTATACCCAGAGGTACAATTACACAATCTATATCCGCATTTCTCATCTTATGTTGTAGCTTTTCAACTCTTAAGAGCTTTGAATTCATAAATAATTACCTCTTGCTTAAAATAAAACCTAGACCCTTTTCGTCAATCTTTTATTCGGTATATTCTATTATATTTTTGTGAGAGCCACGAGTGAACAAGTTTCCATTATAAACAAATATCTTCAAAGTATTGCATTTGGAGATATCGAATATTTGGATACTCAAGAAAGAGAAAGAGAGATTATTTCAAGTCTTCGTGGCATTACTAATAAAGATTCATACTTTCTTTTATCCGGTAAGCTCTTTTCACAAGTTATCACTGATAAAATGGCCCTCTATAACAAATCTCGCGAAATTGAGTTCATATGGCAACAAGATTTTATGGACATTTTTAAGAAAGTGTATGAAGAGACACGTGAAACTGGAAGTGAGCCATGGGAGTCAGAAGTCCAGACGGCTAAAATTTTGTGGAATGCTATTGAAGATGAGAAGTTTTCAAAAACCGCTGAAGGAATTTTGGACTTTAGGGACAGTCGCTTAACCGAACAGGTTGATTTAGAGCTGATTGAGAGGTTCAATGTTCAGAGGAATTTAATTAACATTGTCAGAAGCTCAGTGACGCTTCTACGCTCCCCGTCCTCAATCTATCAAGAATCATCTAGTTTAGTTGAAAAGGCAGTTAAGCTATACGAGGCTGGACGATTCAAAGAAACAAATGTTTTGTTTGAGCTTGCGTTGAAAAATATTCAAGCATTGGAAGGAGATCCAACTGCTATTTCTTTCGCGGTTTTAGCTGGCTGTCTTCAGATTTTGAATAGTGTTACTATTTCTAAAGGATTGTACCTTTTTCAGCGTGCCGAAAAAATAGTCGAAACCTTAGAAGATAAATCTAGTATAGGAGATAGTCTGGATGAAATGGCTAGTGGTTATTGGAGAATTGGACTATACAAGAAAACCTTAGATATGCTTTCTATGAAATTATACATTCATACTATACAAAAAAATGAACTCTCAATCATGTTTACTGAAGAAAAATTAAGTAATTTCTTTTATAATTTATATCGTTTTATGGAAGCTCAAGAGTGGGCATTACACTTTTTGAATTCCGCCGTCCGATCAACTGATGATGATCTGAAAATAACTTACTTTCTACAAGCAAATTTAAATTACGCTAAGATTTTAAAGGGTCTGAATTCGTGGGCAAAGGCTATAGAACATCTGAACTACGCTGAACGAACACTAAATCATCTTGATTTGTCAAGTGAGATAAGAAATCCCTTACAGTTAGATATTGCTCATACACGTGGAGACATTGCCGTCGCAAGAGGAGATTTCAGAACAGCAAAACAGATTTTTGAAGGTGGAAGAGAACAACTTGTATCTATACCGACCACTTCCCCAGTATTCACACGATTCTTACGCTCAGAAGCTATATTCTATAGAAATCAAATGGAATTCAAAGAAGGGATTAATGTTCTTCAACCTCTATTTCAAGAAAAGAACAGGACAAACCCCCAGAATGTTTCACTGCTAGCAGAACTCCTTACACTTCATTCACATGAAGAAGCTGCTTTGAAGTTACTTGAACAGGCAGAAACACAATTAAATCAATGGAATTCCATAACTGGCTTATCTCTCATATATTTAAGCAAAGGACATACATACTTGTTAATGGAAGAGTTCAAAGAAGCATCTAAATGGTTCCATAATTCTTTAGATGTAATAAGTACTGATTTAGTAAATTTACGTAGCTTCATTGATGCTCATCTTAGTTTAGGATATCTTGAATTAGAAAAAGGTAACCTAAAACTTGCTGAACGACATCTTTCATTTGCTGATGAAAAAGCATCAACGAGTGGGAGTCTCGGGTTGTTACTGGATTCTCAATTTTTAAAGGCAAATCTACGAATCAAGCAAGGATTTCATGTTAATGGAATGAATATGATTCGTCAGGTCGCCCAAGAAGCAAAAGATTTGGAGATCAGTTATATGTACTCCAAAGCAAAATATAGACTTGACCAGCTTTAATTTAATAGTAATTTTTCTTTCTAGAAAAACTCCGCTAACGTTTTCGGAGCTTGTTTGGATTTTTTCCGCTTTTTCTTTGATTTTTCTTCTTTTGGTTTTTCTAAAAGCTCGATTTGTTTGGAATCGGATTTTTTAGTTGGAATTTTCTTTTTTTGCTTACGAGATCTTGTTGATTTTGTATGTTTTTCTTTTATTTTCGATGAAGGCTTTTTGGACACATAAGAAGCTTTTAATGCTGCTTGTTGTTCCTGAATCTCAAGTAGAAGACTTTCGTCAATATCTTGGCTTTGTATCTTTTCAATAAGTGGAAATTTTTTACGTATAAGGCTTTTAATTTCTTTACTCATCCTTGGATCTTTAGTAAAGTAATCAATTTCCTTATTCCATACAATCTTAGTTTTTCGTTTACCTGCTTCAAGATCAAACAACTTAAACTCTATTGCTAAGTCTGCGGCCATTTCTGCATCGTTATTGAAAATTACTCGAAGATATGGAAATATATCCCGAATGGCGATATTACTTGAAACCAAGCAGGATTGCCCTACTTTTAATCCAATATTCTTTCCCCTTCTCTGCCTTGAGAGAGTGATCCAGAATTGTGGAACTTGAAGTTGCCAATCTTGGAAGGGAGGTAGATAGTCAACTTGTGGAAGAAGAGCTGTTAAACCTTTAGTGACATGAAAGTAGTAATAATAGAGCTGTGACCAGATTCTTTGGCGGGAAGCACGGGTTAGTGCAAGATCTGCCTTTGCTAAGAGAGAATACACATTGGATAGCTGTTGATAATCATCTTGTCCAATAATTCTTGCAGTGACATCTCGTAATAACAATAGTAACTTGTTATAATCCACATCAGTAAGAACACGTGTCTGTCGATACGCTTTTTCTCCATCTCGCTCAATAAAAATACTTCTGAGAAATTCTCGGATATCAACCGATGTATCTCGATATGATAAAATCGATAAATCTTCCTCTGTAATTTCATTTCTACCCCCAGACAATGTTTGTAATGAGTTTATCGAACCTCTAATATCATGATTACTATTCTCAATAATCGCAAAGAGAACTTTATCTGAAACTGATATCGATTCGGCTGATGCAATTCTTTTTAGGATTTTTAGAATTTCATTCTCTTCAGGTGAGTCGAATCTACTTAGTTCGCAGTGTGTACGAAGAGTTTTGAATTTTTGATTTGAAATATCATTTGCCGTCAGTATAATCGGTACTCGTGTTGATTTGATTATTTCAACAATCTCCCGTATACCCCCACGATCAGCACTTCCACTTAATCCATCTACCTCATCTATAAGAAGGATTTGGCCAATAATTTTCTCGCTTAGACTTTCCTCTAAGGAACTGAACAAAGAAGCGTTTTTCACAGTTTGAAGAGAAGCTTTGTTTCGTTTATCACTGGCATTGACAACTACAACGTCAAAATTTAGAGATTTTGCAATGGCGAGAACAGAGCTTGTTTTTCCAATCCCTGGAGGGCCGAAAAGAAGTAAAGCGTTTTTAGTACCTCTTGTTCTTAGTTTTGCATTCCTAAATCGATTTAAATAGCCAATGATTGAATTTACGCTTGTATTATTGCCAACAACTTCGGATCGATTTTGGGGCGCATACTTGTGCGTCCAAGAGACCAATGATATTACCTCAGGACTGTGATAAAGCTATTAATTTAGCAAGAAATGCATCAAATTGAACAAGAGGATTACATCCTGATGCTAAACGATAATCAACATCAGAAAGCATCGCTAATGCTTCATAACGAATAGAACCTGGGAGCTCCTCTTCAGGAAGAGTGCTTAGTTGACTATTGAATTGTTTAACTAGATCCTGACCAGAAAGTCCATAAGATTCCATTAAAGTTACCACTTTTTTTCGTGCAAGACTGAAATTTGGTTTAGACCCGATACAGTGGAAAATAATATCTGCTAATTCAGCTGGTTTAATGTATCCCTGAACTTGGAAAACAACTTTGTCTGTAACATCTTTAGTTAAAGAAGCTGCAGCTTGTAGGGCATTGATTGCCTGTCTCATATCCCCCCCTGAACTATCATATAGAGCTTCTAAACCACTTTTATTAATCTTCAAGCCTTTATCTGAAGCGATGAAACGCAATCGTGAGATGACTTCTTCTTTTTTCAGTCCTTTAAATCGAAATATTGCACATCTAGATTGAATTGGAGATATTATCTTTGAACTGTAGTTGCAGATCAAAATAAAGCGTGTTATCTCGTTATAAGTTTCCATAGTTCGTCTTAAAGCGTGTTGAGCTTCACTTGTCATTTGATCAGCCTCATCAAGAATGATGAGCTTGAACCTAGCTCCTCCTGATGGTAATACACGTGCAAAATTTTTGATATCCTCCCGAACGACATTTATACCACGATCATCGGAGGCATTAAGACGTTTAACATTAGCAGCACGTTGAGAAGATGAAAATACCTCATGAATCACAGCTTCCGCTGATGTGGTCTTCCCGATCCCTGGGGGACCTGAGAATAACATATGAGGAAAGTCAGCTTGTGTAACAAGTTGTTTTAATCGGTTAACAATCTCTTGTTGACCAACAACGTCATCTAGAGTTTTTGGACGAAAGTATTCCGTCCACATTCGTTCTGTGGTAACCAAATTTGATCACAAACATCAAAAGACTAAAAAAGTGGGGTGAGAGAAAACGACAGTTTAATCTTCTTCATCGTCGTATTCATCATCATATTCATCATCGTCATAATCATCTTCAGATGATGCACCTTCAAGTTCATCTTCCAGATCTGGTTGCATGGGAGCTAACAAATACCCAAGTTCAATACCACGAGCATCAGTATAGAGGAGATGAAGAGGCCTTACTGACGTAAACGTAAGTTGAACCTCCGAAAAGGCTTGATCGACTAAAATAAGGTTTTTAAATGAATCGATTGAATATAATGCTTCATGTTTTCCCTCAGCTTCAATAAGCTTTGCTGCAGAATTTTCTGATTGAGCATCAATTTCGATTTTAACCTCTCTATTATCCTGTGAACTGCTAAATATCATTTTGTTTGATTCTGCATACAAATTGATACTTCCACCGATGATTGATGCATCTTTTATAAATTCTGTGAGTGAACCACTAAATAATACTGCTTTAATATCATATTTTAGTGCATTGGGATCAGGAAGTGTACTTTCCTCTGGTTCTGATAACGGAAGAATAAATTGGCGCTTTACACGCCCTTCAAACGTAAAATTTAGAAGATTTTTTCCTTCATCGAGAGTAATTGTCAAACTATCCTCTTTTCCACCTCTTTGCAAGATTTTCTTTAAATCTTGCATCTGTATCGATATCTTGTATTCTTTATCACATTTGAAATCCCCATGGAAATATTCAGGTTTAATTTTCAGGTCAACCATTGCAAATCTTGGTTTGTCCATATTTCTAAGTGTCATTCCATCTTTAGGGGTAATAACAAAAGTTCCTTCATCTTCTAATACTGTAGCTGTTGCATTTAGAACCTTTGTAAATAAATCTAAATCATCTACCTTAATTTCAAGAGTCATCTTCATCACTTGTCAAAGATCAGATCTATAATCGTTTGTCTGAGTTTTGTTTTATGAATTTAGTGGTGACTACCTACTATAGCCCGAGTAATTAAAAAAACACAGGCATCAATTTTTGAAGAACTCGGGTACTGACTCACGAAAATCATGTAATGCACTTTTTCCATACCTTCCGCCTAACTTTGTAAGTAAGTATTCTCCGTTTTTAGAATATAGAAATTTGTTTGAAGCCAAATTTTTCAAGGATTCCATAATTTCTGAATTCAAATTTTCAGGAATCACTAAATTCAATTCAGACAATAGATTGGCGACATTCAAGGCTATATCTCTGCTAGTTAATACTCTAGCAAAAGCAGTGAACATTGCCAATATTAGCGGATCCAAATTTATTCGAATAACATCCTCTTCTAACAAATGAGTAGAGGATTCTTGAAAGGATTTTGCGATTGCCATGATCTCAAGATATCATTTTTGAGAATAGAATAAAAACTATTAGATCACCCTAGAATCCAAGTATAATGGTGTTAAATTGGAATTACTTGGATGAATAATTCATGATCTCTAGTAAAATATTTGAAATAACTTATGAGATAATTCTAAACTCTAGATCATAGTTTGTTGAAGCTTAAAACCGCGAAGAGAATGAAATTATGGTTAACATACAGAATTCGAGGAAAACTACTGGCATAATAAGTAGTCCTGGACGAATTTGTTTGTTTGGAGAGCATCAAGATTATCTTGGTCTTCCAGTCATTCCAATGGCAATAAATCGAAGACTAAAACTCATCTTTACAATAGATCCCGAGAAATCAAACCTCAAAATCAGTAGTGGATCACTTTCTCTTACGGAAATAATTGAACATAAAGATATCCAGAAACTATCAGGTAGTCCCTTTGACTATATTAAAGCTGTTTTTAATTACTATCAGAACTCCATATCGAAAAAATCGTTACCCAGTAATGTTAAAATACAAAGTACTATACCGATTAAGTCAGGCCTCTCTTCTTCAGCTGCATTGATAGTATCAACTGTTTTTTTAGTAGCTAATATCATTTTACAGAAAGAATTAACAGTAGAAGCGATTGCAGATACAGCCTATATTGTAGAACACGACATACTTAGAGTATCGTGTGGGAGAATGGATCAGACGAGCTCTGCCTTTGGAGGAGTCTTTCATCTGACTACATCAGAAAATGTGAGATTTACTCCTTTAAATCTTCCAGAAAATTCATTTTTTGTAATCGGTGATTCAGAAATTCCCCGTCAGGCTGATATCCCGTTAAAACACATTCAAGGAAAGATTTTCAAAGCTTTAGAAGAGTTTGACGTAAGAAATTTGGCAGAATTTTCTGATACTACCCATACGTACAAAAGAGTATCACAACAGGACCAGAAATTAATAGAAGGAGTCATAGGTGTCAGAGACAATACACAAAAAGCCTTGAAAGAGTTTAAGTCGCCAAATACTGATTTAAATACTCTTGGATTGTTACTTAACGAACAACATCAATTCTTGAGTGATTGTTATCGTGTTTCACACCCGAAAATTGATAGAATGTGCAAAATTGCTCGAGCTGCTGGAGCACTCGGGGCAAAAATCACAGGTGCTGGATTTGGTGGATGTATGTTTGCTTTAGCAGACTCTTTCGCAAGTGCACTCAAAATCCACGAAAAATTAATCCCCTACGGAAAGAGTTACATCACTCAGCAATCATATGGAGTTAGGAACGAAATTTCTGTCTAATCTATTCTTTCATTCGAGTTAAACCTTTAATAAGATCATCAGACTTCGGTGGATGCATTTTTTGACCGTCGAAATTCAAGGGATCACCCTTCTGAGTAACCAATCCAATTATTCGATTTGGCTCACTTGAAATCTCGTCCAAGTACTGAATGATCTCGGAAGCCATGTTGGGGGTACAAACTAAAAGAAAGGACCCTGAAGAGATTAATTTATGAGGATTAATTCCGAGATGCTGGGTGATTTTCTGTGTAATTGGAGAAATTGGTATTTTAGAGGAATCAATCTCACACCCCAGATTTAAGGGTTCAAGACATTCGAATAATGCTCCATATACACCACCTTCTGTCGCATCATGAACTAGATTTAAAGCATCATGATATCTACTATTTAGAGAAAGTACTTTCTCTGATATCGAAATACACCCACCAATATCAATACCTTCATCGATTTCTTCTTCAGATAAAAGTTTTGAAAAGTATTCTGTATCTTCTGTAAGTAAGATACCCGTTCCTTCAGCCGCTACCCAACCAGAACAAATGATTACATCCCCAGGTCTGGGATTCCGTGGTATATAATATTTTGGTGGTACAAAACCAATCATACTTGCAGAATAAACTGGGGATAAGACACTTGAGGTCACCTCACTATGGCCTCCTAAGATTGCTATTCTCTTCTTCTCGCAGATGGTTGATAACTCCTTTTGGAAACCAAGTACGAATTCATCAGATGTTCCCGGGGGGAGGAGTACAGTGATCGTAATTCCATAAGGAATTGCTCCACAAGTGGCTAAATCATTCATATTCACTATGATAAGATATTTTGCAGGATTAGGTGTAGGAAAAGTTATTGGATCTGCCTTATAAATTAACAACGGTATTTCAGTGGTGTTATAGTACTCTTGAATATATTCTGCAATTTCTTGGAGGTTTAGAGTTGCGATATCAATACCAGGCGCTGCTTCTTGAACAATCCCATAAGTATTCTGATATCCTCGTAGTTTTACAAGGTTTGATAGAATATCCCAGGGAATTTTCCCTTCAGGAAGCTCTTTCATACAAGATCTACTCCAAAATTATCCAAAGTATATATTAAGAGATTAATTTATGAGAGTACGCAGGGACTAATAAATGAAACGGGAGAAGCCAATCTTTGCAGAAACTTATTTCTCTTTAGGAAAGAACCAGATCACTCAATCTATGTTCTTTCATTATTATGATTCCTCGAAGATTTACTATAACTTAATGAAAACAGGCGCTCTCCAAGGGGAAATGGATTCGATCCAACAGAATCTACAGCGATTTATTGATGAAGATACTTTGCATATTAATCAACGTTTGATTCGAATGGAAATAAACTCAACATTTTTGGCTTTTCGTGAGGATGATCCCCTCTTCCCTATTTTAAGCTTTCAAGTTTCTTCCACACCATATCGAATGAGTAATACGTCTACTAATGAGGTTCACCTGTACGCTAAACCCGAACAAATTCCTCATTCAGCGATTTCATGTTGGTTTACGAACGGGATTATCCTTAAAGTTGAATCAAAATCCCTTTTCACAATTAATGACAGAAAACAGAATATTATATTCTATCTGACAAGGGATGAAATTATTGGTGATCATGAAAGGATTTTTATTAGATATCCATAAACCATTATTCGCACTTTAGGAAAAAGATGTTTATACAATTAGCATTCCTCTTGTACCAACACTCAGAGTGGATGTTCAAATCACTTTAATTTAATAAAAAGTACATATTTGACAAAATTTGCCTTTATCTCCCTATAACTCAATGTTACTAAACATTGTCATTCAGACCGTTCAGATGAATGCTGGAAATGTTACTTAATGGCCGAACTTGGACAAATAATCTTTGATATTCTCGTTTTCGTATTACCTTTATATTTTGGTAACGCAGCACCAACGATTTTGGGAGGAGGTCCTCCTATCGACGGAGGCCGCTATTGGAAGGATGGAAAACGTATTTTAGGAGATGGAAAGACAATCAGAGGATTTTGGCTTGCAGTCCTAGTAGGAATAATTATTGGAGTTCTCCTCGCTTGGATTATTAATTCATTTGATGGAGTAATTTTTGGAAATCCACCAATTGATATTAGACTTGAATATCAGGAATTCTATGAATCAAGTATAATTTACCCACTTTTATCCTTTCTGAACCTAGCTGATGTCCTAGCGAATTCATTAGTCTTAGGAGGAGTTACAGGAGGAATTTCGACTCTTGGAGGGATGACTGGAGACATGGTAGGCTCGTTTATAAAACGTAGAAGCGGTATTCCTCGCGGAAAAACCTTCATCTTCCTTGACCAACTTGGTTTTCTTGTTCTAGGCATGGTATTTATTTATCCCATTATTCCTTGTCCCCCATTATGGTTAGCATTCTTGGTTCCAATTACTTTTTTAACTCACATTGCTGCAAATCTATTTGGGTATTTTACTGGTATCCAAGACGACCCCCTTTAACGGTTACAACTGATTAATTGTTTTCATCTACCTAGTAACCATAATTGATGATCACAAATCCTAGGGAGTTAAGGCCTATTCGCAAAGTTTTTCAAGTCATTAGAAAGAGGAAATATGGAATAACAAAATCTCAGTGATTCACAGACTTAACAATTTACTTACAGGAACAAGGAGTAAATCGAAAATGTCAGAGGAAAATACGGTTTTCATCGGAAACAAACCTGTCACTGCATACGTCATGGCTTGTGTGACGCAATTTAATCGGGATGCCGATTCAATTGTGTTAAAAGCTCGTGGTAGAGCTATAAGTCGAGCAGTAGATGTTGCAGAGGTTTTAAGACGGAGATTCATGAAAGATCTTGTCGATGTTACAGATATTAAAATAGATACAGAACAGATAGAAACTCGTGAGGGGAATCTATCAAATGTTAGCGCTATCGAAATCACCATTGTAAAGAAATAGCGTCGGTTAGAAACCCCTAACTTGAAATTCATGTTGTAATGCAGGTATAATCATTTTTTATTCACTTAAAGTGGATATTCTCACAATTTTTCCTTTTTTACATATTTTAATCACTAGTAAACCTTCTGTTGGAACACCAACAAGAATTTAAACTAGCATTTCCAAAACTTTCGCTCTAAACCTAATTCTTTGTTGATGAATGAAAATAAAAAGGTTTATTTAGGCAACTATCTGATTCTATGTAAGAACTAGCAAAGAATTCAGGTTAAACCAGATAGATTGGGTGATATACGTGAAAATTGTAGATCAAGTCTGTGAAAAAATACGTCCAAATCTCACAGTCGAGTATCAATCAGGGAGGAAAAATGTGAAGGATTTTCGGGATTTACTCAAGAGAATTAAATTCTCTTCGCGAGAAAAACGATATGTCAGTGCTAATTTTAGATTAATCATCACAAAACTCGGTTTATTCCATTATTTACCTGAGATCTATGGTAATGAGGATTTAGCTTTATTTCAGCTTATTGAAGTGGTAGTAGAATCATGGATTGATGCTGGAAAAGTGAAAAATCGAACAGAAGCTGCAAATCGTCTCATAGAACAGATTAAGGAAAGAATTCAAGATAAAACGTTAACTTCATTATCTGTATCAGAAGCAGGAGATTTAAGAATATTAATTCAAGCTTTACGTGAAAATCTTGCCCGTTTCTGGGATAAATCACCAGAAAGAATTCCTGAATTCATAGAACAATTCCGTGATGTGCTATCAGAGACCAGTCAATCTTCGAGGTTACTCTACGACATTGCATCATATAATCGAAAAATCCAGATGGGGAAGGTAAAGTATCTTGAGGATATTTTAGAAATAGTGGATGAATGGGAGCAAAGATTGTATTTGGATAAATGATTTGTTTGCCTAATGAGATTCTAAACATCAATTCAAGAATTCTTCGAACTTAGAACGCCCTAGCTGATAAGCTTGTAGATTCAGATCATAGAACTGGGGTTTAAACTGCTTTTTTAATGCTAATCTCAAGGCCGAATCAGATAGTGGAAGATCAGGAACAGCAGATAATGATCCTAACATGATAATATTTTGTATTATTGGTCTTCCAAGCTCAGTTGCAGCTTGGGTAGCATTTAGAGAAAAAACATGTTCCGAATAACGATGTAGCTGGTTAAGAATTACTTTTATTTCTGGATAGGTTTCTTTTGATAATATAAAACTAGGACTGGGAATTGGGTGCTTATTAACAAGGCAATATCCATCTGATTTCACAAATTGGGCATATCTCAACGCTTCAGCTGGTTCAAAAGCGACAAGAATATCAGCTGTCCGCTCCATAATCAATGGCGAATGGATATCCCCAAATCTAACATTCGCAAATACACTTCCACCCCTCTGTGACATACCATGAGTTTCTGAACCACGGACAGAAAAACCCGTTTCAACAGCAGCTTTACAAAGAATATCCGTAACAGAAAGAATTCCTTGACCACCAACACCAGCTAAAAAGATTTCATACTTCATTTTACTTATCAGCACCATCTGTTACTTTTTTAGGAACAATAACACCATAAGGACACACATGAGAACACAGACCACATCTTGCGCAAAGAAATTGGTCTATGACAGGAATTTCTTTCCCTTTCTCATTTTTCTTCCCTGACCACATAATTGCAGGACAAGCAATACGGTTGACACAGGTATGGCAACCAACACATCGAGATGATTCGACTTCATAAGTTGTATCCGGAAGACCCTCCCTACGAACGAATTGAATTCGACATTCACCCTTTGAAACAATCACGGATACACCTTTCCGGTTTACATATTCTTTGATAACTTCCAGCGATCTTTTTGGATCAAAGGCATCAACTTCAGCAACATTTTCTACTCCTACTCCTCTGACTGCATCAGCAATTGATAACATTTCTCCGGGATTTGGTTGAAATCCCGTCATCGCTGTTGCAGAATTATCAACAACGAGAAGAAGTAATTGACTCTTATTATAAACTGCATTGACTAATCCTGGAAGTCCAGTATGCCAAAATGTTGAGTCACCTATAACCGCTATGACAGGGTCTGTTTGATGAGGGATTTGGGTTAGACCAGAGCCAATACCTAATGAAGACCCCATGCATATCACCAAATGGCCAGCATTTAAGGGTGGGGAAGCCCCAAGAGTATAACATCCAATATCTGTACTTACAATACGATGTCGTTTTGGGACTGCTTTATTTAGAGCATAAAATGTCGCACGATGAGGACAACCGGGACATAGAACTGGGGGTCTCGAAAATAGAATATCTTCTTCAGGAGGAGGGATTGAGGGAACGGGTAAGTCATAATCAACTACTTTCGACAAACCTAACAATAAATTTCTCGTGGTAAGCTCTCCATACGACGGAGTCAAACCTTCTTAGCGACCAATAATATTACCAGAAAACTTTTCTTCGAAAGACAATTTTTTGATAAAAGTTTCTAAAACAGAATCAGCCTCTTCAATAATTAACACTATACTTGAAGAATATGTCTTAAGAAACTCAATGATGATTTCTTTTGGAAATGGATGTGAAATTCCTATTTTTAATAAGGGAAGATCCATTTGTAAATAGTTTAGAACCTCACGAGTATACGAATAAGCAGATCCACAAGTTATAATTGCATAATCCTGTTGTTTTCCGTGTTTTATATGATTCCAGCTACTTTTTACAATATAATTTGAAATATGAGCCACCCGTTCTAGAAGTCGAATTTTATTCCGTCTCGCATTTTCAGGAACACAGACAAAACGAGGAGGATCAATTTTCAATTTGAGATCTTTTTGGATAGGGGGAGTAGAGATTGGATTGAGAGGGACATCTGCTCTAGAATGGGCGATTCTAGTGACAGTTCTCAGAATAACAGGCGTCTCAAACTTTTCACTCAATTCAAAAGCTGATTTAAGCATTTCTTTAGCTTCTTTAGCATCACTAGGTTCAAACAAAGGAATATTGGCAAGTTTTGTGTACCATCTGTTATCCTGTTCGTTTTGACTGCTATGCATTTGTGGATCTTCAGCCACAATCATTACTAATCCCCCTAATACTCCTGCATTAACCAAAGCTAAGAACGCATCGGCAGCTACATTCAAACCTACATGTTTACATACGAAAATTGTTCGTAAGCCACTAAAAGAAAAACCATAGGCACTTTCAAGTGCAACAGCTTCATTAGTACTCCATTCAAGATATAAATCATAACCTTTTTGCTTTAAAAGGTCTTTTGCCAAGAAAAGGGTTGTAGGAATTTCAGAAGATGGAGTACCAGGATAAGTAAATACTCCTGCAACACCTAGCTCAACAATTCCTCTTGCGATAGCTTCATTACCTAATAATACAAGATTTTTTTTCCCTGTTTCTGTTACATCTTGAAATATATCTTCTAGTGTTACCAAATTTGTATCAACTCACAAGTATTACAGGATATAAGGTTTACATTTGTCATAGTATACGACAATCTGATAGAAATTGTTTATGCTTTATATTTTATGGCCTCACCCAAAATAAAGATAAAAATGAGATTACTCTGAATTTGCCTAGTTACTCATTCACCCTCGGATAGGGGATTCTTATACGTCAAAGCAATGGAAATACGAGAGTTTTCTTTTAATCTTATCCCCTTCTCACCAACATGCAAAATCGTGCTAATTTTCTGATTTTTCGATGTCGGAGTCCAAAAAAATGCTGGATGCGTACTTCCAGCTTGGATTAATCTATTATGAGGATATATAAGTGTATAATAGTTTACATCAGTCAAAATTTCATTGTAAGTTATCAGATATTGACCAGGAGAGAGACTCCACCAGGCATAGTTGGGATCATCTTCAAGGATTGGAGCTACATTCTCAAGTAAAGCCGATCGGAATTCGCTCCCTCCAAAATCAAGATGTCCTTGACTATAGAAAGAATCGATTGCTTTTATAGTTAATTCTACAACATTTCTACTAATCTGCTTTGGTGGATGTACCAGATTTCCCCAGATAGAGAGAAGTTCAGCATTTTCTACTATACTCAATTTCATCACCTAAAGTATGAATTATTTGACGAATAAGCTCCAATTAATGGATACATTAGAATTACACATCCACAGAATCTTTTTTATGGTTTTCAAAATATCCAATCTGTGAGTAAGTCGATAAAGATATGATTACTTTATGTCATTTTCTAATGAAAATCTAGTTGAATTCTGATGGTACTTGATCTTGATCCATTCTTCAATCCTCAATCAATAGCACTTGTTGGTGCTAGTAACAATATTTCCTCTTGGGGGTTTATCGTTGCCCATAATATCATCCAAAATAACTACACTGGTTCCTTCTATCCTATAAATCCAAAAAGTAGTCAAATTTTAGGACATAAAGCATATCCAACTATTCTGGATGTGCCAGAGGAATCCAATATTGACTTAGTGATAATTATCATCCCCGCTGCAAAAGTTTTATCAATTCTTGAGCAAATGGTTCTTCGAAAAATTCAGCATGTTGTTATCATTTCTGGAGGGTTTAAAGAATCAGGAGTAGAAGGGGAAATACTAGAACAGACAGTCTTAGATTTTGCAAAAAACCATAATATCCGTATTATTGGTCCAAATGGGATGGGAATAGTCTCAACCCGTGTAAATCTTACTGCCGTTATGTGGCCGGTGAAAGAACTAAAACAGGGAGGATTGGCTTTCATTTCTCAATCTGGAAACATAGGAACAATTGGTATTTCTGTCGCGGCACGTAGAGGAATTGGTTTGAATACTTATGTTTCAGCAGGTAATATGGCTGATTTAACACTTGCGGATTATCTTGAGTACTTCGGGAGACAAGACGAAAAAACACAGGTTATTGGTCTTTATGTGGAGGGAATCCAAGATTCTCGGAGATTTGTATCTCTTGTCAAGGAGATATCAAAAATTAAACCAGTCATTATTCTCAAAGCAGGAGGAACAAAAGCTGGTAGAAGAGCAGCACATTCTCATACTGGTGCTATTACGGGAGATGATGCAGTATTCAAAAATATTCTTCAAAGTGCTGGTGGTATTATTGTAAATTCATTAGAGGAAATGTTTGATTTATTCTTGGCATTTTCCAACTGGATCAATTGGAGCTTTCCGAGAGGAAAAGTAGTGATACTCACTTTAGGAGGTGGGTGGGGAGTAATGGCAGCAGATGAATGTTCTCGTCATGGGATAACACTTGAGCCATTATCTAAGGGAGCATTTAATCGAATTAATGATTTGCTTCCTCCTTTTTGGTCTAAAGGTAACCCAATTGATACTGTTGCTTCATTAAATTTAGACTCATTACGAGAGATCATGCTCATTGTCTTTGAAGAAATGCCTCAAGTTGAAGCCATTCTACTACTTGGGATAGGAGGCTTTTCATTTCTTGCGAATCTAGCGAAATCTTCTCCCTTAATCCCAGAGGATGATAAGGAAAATCTGGATTTCATAATTCTAGCAGAGGTAGAACTATTTAAAGAGATTTTAATACTTTCTGATCGATTTCGTAAACCTATTCTAATTACTACATTACTAGTCCCAGCAGATTCTCCAGGAGTAAGTTATTTACAATCGCAGAATTATCCCTTATTTTCGAGTCCAGCTAAGATGGTGCAAGTCTTCCGTTATATGGTCAATCATTTTAGGTGGAAGAATCGAATTTAGGAAATTTTTTTTTCTTGATAAAACTTCGGAATCATTGCTTGTGAGAGAACTAGCGACATTCCTGCTTCCGTATATCCCAAACACAATAAAAGCAGCCCAAGAATTAATTCATCATCTAAAGCTGAGTTTCCTATTATTTGGGGAAGAGAAGCCCCTATAATCAAACCCCAACGGACGTTTTCATCTTGTTCCCTACGTAAACGTTCAATTAAATCTAGGTTTTCCATATTTTCTGGGTTCATCCGAATAAGACATGAAAAAGCAAGACTTGCAATTCTTTTCACCTGCTGGTCACTCGAGTGAATATAAGGTTCAAAATATATTGCATAGGAATATTTATTCTCAAGTAAACAGAATGAGAACGATCTTAAAAGGATTAAAAAGCGTCCAAAGTATCCTGAATCACGTTGAGAAAATCCTTCTTTAATAAATGGTTCAAGATCGACTTTCTCTTTGGTTGTTTCAAGGAAGAAACTTGTATTGATTCCTGCAGCTTTAATATCAGCAGTATTACTTTGTATTAGTTCAATAAGAACTTCCATAATTTGTTCATTTGTTGATAAAATTTGATAAATTTGATGATAGTCTGGATCTATTTCCTTAATCTGATCTAATGATTGCAAAAACTTTAGTTTCAGATTTTCATTATTGCACAAGGAAAAATACGTGAAAATAATAGCTAAATCGGTTCCAAATTTGGATTGAAACTCAAATTCTCCGTGAATCAAATCAAGGAGTTTCTTTATACGAATAGTGGGGTCTGAAATAAGGGGAAGAAGAAAGGCATAACAGATAATCGCAATCCGTCTGCTTTCCTTACTAGTTAAAGGAGGGATCAAAATTTTTAAGAAAAAGTCAGTAGCACTCTCTGGTTCTCTTGCATTAATTGCATTCAGAGTGAATCCAATGAAATAAAGAGTAGGATCATCAAGTTTGAATTTCAGGTAAGAATCTTTCAAGTACTTAAAATCTTTCTTAATTGATTTATCTTTTCCTCCAAGTAATCCCAAACTTACAACTAAACCCTGTTTTACTTGTTCAGGTTGTTTTTTCAGCTTTTTTCTGATTTCTTTACTAATTTTCCTTTTATATTTGTCGTTCTGTGTAAAATAAGCACTAATTCCTTGACCTAATCCAGACGTACTTCTAATTGAAGAAAGAGGATCTTTGAAATGCTTTTTCAAATACTTTTGTTGATGTTTTGGTTTTTTTCCTTTACTTAGGATAGAAGAAAAAGCCAAACCAATTATCGCGGACCGCCTAACACTACTGTTTTGACTTTTAATGGCTTTCTCGAGGTATTTGAATCGGATCTTGTTATTAATTTTTGATTCAAATCCTAACGCAATTGCAATAGCTTCTTGCTCAGTTACAGAGGTGGATTTCAAGCGTTCAAGTAAAAATTCGGTAAAGGGATTAGTTTCTTTCACTCTAAATCCTCAATTATTTATAAGCGGCTTAAAAAAGCCGAAAGATTCTTTATATAATTTGTTGTGAAGGAACAACGAATTCTCTCTAATCGAGGGGGATAAATAGAGTATCTCTTTTCCATTCCTTTCAGATTATCTCATTTCCCAATAAATATTTGAATTCTTCAACAAGAGGCTCCTTTATAATTTTAGTAAGGTGATAGTTTGCTATGACTTATTCTAACATAATTGTTACTACAGAGAATCGAATTACAACCATAAAAATAAATCGAGAAAAAGCTCTAAACGCATTAAATGAAAAAACGATTAATGAGTTATCTGAATGTGTTAAAAACCTTTCTAAAGATGCTGATACAAAAGTTGTTGTGATAACAGGTGTTGGACAGAAATCTTTTATCGCAGGTGCTGACATTACCATGTTTGAAGGTAAAGCACCCACTTCAATCAGAGAAATCATCTTAAAGTTACAGGAAACTCTGAATAAACTGGAAGATTTGTCAATCCCAGTTATTGCCTCCATAAATGGGTACTGCTTGGGTGGAGGACTTGAATTGGCGATGGCTTGTGATCTGAGAATAGCAAGTGAGAAAGCTATAGTCGGACAACCAGAGATAAAATTGGGCTTAATTCCAGGTGCTGGAGGTACGCAGCGACTATCCCGACTAGTAGGAGCAGGTAGGGCTAAAGAAATGATATTTCTTGGTGGTAATGTTGATGCAAAAACTGCGAAATCATTTGGATTAATAAATTGGGTTGTTTCAGCAGAAGATCTTGAAGAAGAAACTTTGAAAATTGCAACACGTCTTACTAAAGGACCTTCGTTTGCTTTGAACATGGCAAAAGAGGCTATTAATAGAGGTCCGGAAATGTCTCTTCTTGATGCAATTAGGATGGAAGCAGAGCTGTTTGCTTTGTGTTTTTCGCATGAAGATGTTAAGGAAGGAGTAGAGGCTTTCCTTAAGAAACAAAAACCGAATTTCAAATGAGTGGCGCTGTAAAGCTTATGAGTACATTCATTCCAAGACTCAAGGAGTTTGAAAAATCACTCCTTGATCAGTTCGCTCAGGAAATTGGGGATAACTCCATTCCTATCATTGCGATTGGAGGCTTTTCTGGAACTGGGAAGGATACAGTAGCGATTATTGTTAAGAAATTCTTTAAACTAAATCATAATGTTTCTCTAAATTTGATTCATGCAGGGGAATTTGTTAGAAAAATTGCTATTGAATCGGGATGGGACGAAAAAAACATGGATGAATTCATGGCTCATATTAGAAATACGCAAGACGCTGAATTTGCCCAGAAGGTAGATTTAGAGATTGAAAAACATGCTTTAAAAACTGCACTTTTAGAGGGGGGTATTTTTGTTGGACGTATGGCCCCATTTGTCATTGGAACCTACGGTACAACGATATGGTTGGAAGTTGCTGCACAAGTAATTGCACAACGGTTAGCTAATGATCCTACGCGTGCTGAATTTCGTATGAACGAAAGGGAGCTAATAAAAAAAATTCAATCGCGTGATAAAACTGATGGTGAGCGCCTTGAAAGGATCTATGAAGTTTCATTCCGAGACAAGAAATTTTTTGATTTAACTTTAAGGAATGAAGCTCTTTCACTCGAAGAGCTAGAGGAAACCGTCATAAACTTACTGAAAAGAAAATATCCAGTTGAAAAGGAAGAGGATTAGTAGATGTCACTTGAAAATCTATCTAAGGACGATTTAATTGAAATTATTCGAATGTATGCCAAAAATTGGTTAGCACATGATGGATGCTGGTTCTTAGCCGCAGAAAAAAGACATGGTTTAAAGGAAGCTATCCAAATTGACAAAGAAAGCTGGGAACGATTTACCATTGTTGAGGCAAAACGGATAATGAAGACCTTTTCTATTCCAGAAGGAGCGGGATTAGATGGACTCGAGAAAGCACTTGGTTATCGTCTTTATGCGACGATAAACGAACAGGAAATTGAGCGTAATAGTTCATCAACTCTAATTTTTAAAATGAAAACTTGTCGGGTACAGGCAGCACGAGAAAGAAAGAAATTACCTCACTTCCCATGTAAAGAGGTAGGTATGGTAGAGTATACAGGATTTGCATCAACGATAGATCCACGTATTCAAACAAAAGTTATAGCTTGTCCTCCAGACGACCTAGAACGAGATTTTCATTGCGGTTGGGAATTTTCCATCCCAGAGTAACATAATTAGAAAGTATGGTTTACTCAGACCATACCCAATTACACTTAACACATTGGTAGTAAGTAGTAGTTTCCCATTCCTCTTTTCGTCTATCTTCAGCTTCCCAGTAACGAGCTTCAGTGTGACTACATTTTGGACAGATAACACGTGCAGTTGGTCGAACATCAAACTCGTCTTCAATTATTGTTAATCTATCTTTCTCTGAATGATTGATTTTCGATTTTATCTGGTACGATTGGTCCTTAAATTCTTCTTTGGATTCTTCTTTACATACTTTACAGAACAAAGAAATTATTCCTTTGTCATTTCTAGTCGGCTGAAGTAAGGCACCACATTTTTCGCAAAAATTTACCATGAGAATCACTCATTTGCACGAATACCTATAATACACCTTTTATTAGGTTTTTAAGCGTCGAAGACTGACTTACGAAGAGATTTTCTAAATATTATCATTCTCCCCTTTTTAAAGCTATAGAAACGACCTACAAGAATAGCGAGAGAGATTATTTTAGTGAAATAATTGTTCACATTGCATCAGATACTTCAGTTAGGGTAAATATACATTTTGTACCTGTTCCTCCTGCACAGAGTGGATCCTCATCCATTTGGAATCGTTTATTAAGAACTTCAGAGGCGTAGCCACTCCACATCTGTCCTAAAAATCGACAAAATGATATATTCGAACCTCTTTCTCCCACACCACAAATTTCGACAGATCCATAGAACAATAGTTCGTCTATTTCTTCGACAGGTAAAAGGCCAATACCTTTCAATAACTGATGATTCTTCAAGTTTGGAAATTCCAATCGAATATCCCTAACCACTATTGCTCCAATTTGATGTGCCAATTCACTTAATTTATCAGAATCGTCAATATTTAAGTAAAATAGCTCAAGAATTTTCAATGGCTTATCAATAATGTCTTTGCGATCCAATAAGAATGGAAGATTCTCTCCAACGACAATTTTCGTTGCTTCTATTAAAAACCTTGCAGCATCTTGGGATCGAATCCCAGTACCTAAGATAGGCTCAAGAAGTACGGTTATTGAGAGAGAAACACCTGGAATTTCTTCATCTGTTCCTATAATCTCTGCAAACACGTCTTCTACGGCACGAAATTGAATTTCATAAGTGAAACGAGGGGATAAGGCTTCTGAACTTATAAACGAAGCTTGTACAGTAGTACCCATAAATGTATAGCCAAGACCTTTCACTACAATAAGTAATAAACTTTTAACTAACTTTTCTTCTTTTTCTGACGACGACCGCCATATTCTTCCTTTTCCGAGAAGAATCGTACCTATCCGTGTATCCTCTTTCCAATCAATCTCACAGGGAGAGAATCCAAGTGAGGCGAGAAATAGTTTGACTTGGGCTGTTGGGTTATCACCAGCAGAGAGAGAGAATGTTTCTCTAACTAGTGGGAGTATGATCATTTCTAATGCTTTTTCTCTCTCGGATTTCTCAGTTTTCTCCAGAAGCACTTTAGCTATGTTCAATACTGATAAACCTAAGAATCGTTTTACCCGTACTCCGACAATCCCTTCTGAATATCCAGTTGTCTGTTTTTCTGTCAATTCATTGACCTTCTTCTAAAACATTGACAATCAATAGATGAATTTTCTTCTTCAAATAACAAGATTTATCAATTATATGATTAATATGAACAATCAGGAGCAGAAAGGCCTTAAAAAGGATTGGATTAGAAGAACTCATAGACTTATTTTTCGATTTTGGATGAGTGTCAGAAAAAATGAACCGATTTGTGCGCTTCTTCCGTAGGATATTTACACCACCAAAATTATCTCACAACGCATCTCGAGTAGCAGAAAAGCGTGTGGAAATTGCTTCGAAAATTAGTGATGATGAGATCTATGTGCAAACTGTACGGAATGCTTTACGAGTTCCAGATGCCACGATAACTGACAAACTTACTTTTGCTTTTTCCTCCTTACCAGAGGCCCCAACTAATTTTCCAAATGCTAAAAACCTATTTTTTGACATTTTAGATTTTTTAGAGATAAATGAAGAAGTTTCATCAACAGAAATTTCACTATTCAAGGAAACACTCAAAGATGTAAACTCTTTTGAAGAATTAATGACAATTTAAGGTCACGATTCTCTTCATAATGTAAAAGAATGTTCCTATAGAAAGTCCTATTCTCGATTTAGCTCAATTAGTGAAATGGCCATATGTTCAAAAGTTTCCTGAATATGATCGCCAGTTTTAGCAGATGTTTCAAAAAAATGTTCTACTTTAAATGTTCCCTGTGCTTTTTCCCCCTCTGATGTTGAAATCTGCCGTTCATCAACTAAATCATTTTTATTTCCGACTAAATACAGTTTCGCATTTGGTGAATACTTTCTGAGTTGATCTTGCCATAATGGGATCTTATCAAGTGTATCTGGACGGGTAAGATCATATACTAACAATGCACCAGAAACACCTTGAAAGAAGACACGTCCAACCTGAGTAGATCGGGTATGACCTCCTAAATCCCAGATTTGTAAGCCAACTCTAACATTTTCTCCATTCAAAGATAAATCCACTGATTTTACAAGGAAGTTTGCCCCAATGGTCGCCATATAATCACCAGGAAAACGGTCCTCAACGTATCTGAGTACCATAGATGATTTACCAACACGAAACTCTCCAAGTAGTAATATCTTGGCGAGAAAATTGAAATTTAACGACACATCGGTTCATTTCCAGAGGATATTTATTGGGGAATATTACAGCTATTCTGTGATGTAATGGTAAAAAAAGGTTTTCACATCCTCCTAAGAAACGCATTGTTTTATCACCTTGGGATGAAGATAAATACAAACAAATCTGGTAAACGTTTCAGAAAACTCTAAATGATGTAAATAAAATCGGTACTTGATTGAGATGAGACATTTTATTAGAAATTTTGGGGAAATTAGAAAGATGATGAAGAGGGGGAATCGTTCTCAAAATGTTGTTCGCGTCTGTCCTATATGTTTAGATAATACCCTTTCAATAGAACCAGGATTTCTGACATTTATTGTACCTTCTACCTACTCCTGTGCAACCTGTGGTTATAAAGGACCGATATTCGCAGAAGTACCGGTTGAAGATTATTCTAACCTGTTAAATAAAAAAGCAGAGCATGCAACACAAAATTCCGTTAATGTGGATAATTCCTAAGATGAGTAATAGCATAACAATTCTGAAAGAATTGATCAAAATAAATTCTGAAAATCCACCTGGAGATACAAGAAAAATTATTCAATGGATTGAAAATTGGGCAAAAAGCGAAAACATTCCCGTAAAAACTCATTGGTTTGAAGAAAATCGAGGAAATATCCAATTAACGGTTGGACAATCTGATAAAACGATATTAATTTGTGGTCATTTAGATACTGTTCCAACTGGAGATGTAAAAAACTGGGATTTCGATCCATTTAGTGGAACAGAAGTAAACAATTATATTTACGGCAGAGGAGCTGCTGATATGAAATCAGGGGTTGCTATTGCCCTTAGTTCTCTAAAGAGTATTCATGATCAATTTGTCAACTCCGAAATGGATTATAGCATTACTTTTCTTGGAACTAGTGATGAAGAAGTGGGTCTTGGAGGTGCAAAAGCCGCCTTAAACCTCGGATTACTTGATGTAGCTAAATTCTTGGTCATCCCCGAGCCAACCGCCTTGAAAATTGGGACCGCGGAAAAAGGAGTTTTATGGATCTCAATAATTGCCTCGGGTAAGTCTGCTCATGGATCTACTCCTGAAAAAGGGGTTAATGCAATTGAGGAAATAGTAAAACTTTTTCCTATCCTCCATTCCTCAATATCAGAGCATTATCATGAAGTTTTAGGGAAAAGTACGCTGAATATTGGAGTTATCCAAGGAGGAAATATAGCTAATGTCGTTCCAGAACGAGCAGAGATTCAATGTGATTTTCGTCTCGTCCCACCTTTTCAACCAGCAGAATTTGAAGGTATTCTTCGACAAAAGATAATGGAATTTGCAAAAGGAAGTCCGGCAACATTTGAACTTGTAGTCAGGCAGATAATGCCTATCATCCAATCATCTGAAGGCAATTTCTTCGTAAGAAAATTCATTGAGGCATCCCAGGATCGTCCTATATCAGGTTTAAGTTATGCAACAGACGGAGCAGTTTTAGTTTCCAACGCCCCTAAACCACTTCCTTTTGTCCTTTTTGGTCCTGGGGATCCAATGAGAATACATGTGTCTAATGAAAGAGTCAATATTCAAGAAGTAAAAACTGCTAAAAAAATATTACTAGATTTTTTAATAGATGTGTGCATTTCAAAACAAAAAAGAGGCGAATCAGACCTTTAATCCGATCTAGAATGATTCATTTCAATTCTTTGATAAAATCTTCTTGCTCTTTAGTCTCAATAGCTAGAGGATTTACATTTCTTATTTTACTAATTGCTTCCTCTGCTCCAACTTGATCAAGCAGTTTTACAATTGAAGCAAGAATAGTACCTGTACGTCCGTTACCTGCAGTGCAATGAATGAGAACAGGCAGATTTGGTTTCAGCTTTTGTTGATGGCTGAGGAACTTGAGGATCTCAGGAAGATCTTCAGGAGAGGGAATACTATAATCTTGAATCGGTCTGTGTAAATACGCTATATCAAGTAATTGAGCTATTTCCTCTGAAGTATTTTTTTCTTGTAGGCAGATAATACCTGCTATATCTAAACTTTGTAAAAATGGTAAGTCAGATAATTGTGGCTGACTGGCACCCCCAAATCTTTCTTTATCAATCCAATATAGAATCAATGTTAAAACCCAGAGTTTTATTATTATTTGAGTACCTAAAAATGGGTTATTTAATTATCCTGGTTGAATTGATCAGATGTAACCAGATGAACATTATTTGATTTTAAATCAACAATGTTCTCATTAATAACGGATTTCTCTGTGATCACAGGTTTTGTTAAATCAAGAACAATATAGGTATCAAAACCAAAGTTTTGTGCGTCCAGTGCTGTATATTTTACACAGAAATCCAGTGCTAATCCACAAATAAATAACCTAGTAACTTCAAATGCCTTTAAAAATTCGGTTAAACCTGTTCTTGTTTTTTTATCATTTTCTAAAAACGCGGAGTAGGAATCAAGATGTTTATGATATCCTTTCCTAAGAATCATTGTAGCTAAATTATGATTTATCTCAGAAGAAAACATTGCGCCTCTTGAGCCCTGGACACAATGATCTGGCCAAAGTACTGGCCCTAATCCTGTACTAGAGAATTCATCAAATGGTTTTTTTCCAGGATGAGTACTAGCGAATGATTTATGATCAGAAGGATGCCAATCTTGGGTGAAAATTATTTGACAATCTTGGAAGAAAGTCTTCCCCAAATAATTTATTCCCGAAATTATAGTATCCCCATCTTTAACCGCAAGATTTCCACCTGATAAAAAATCATTTTGCATATCAACGATTATCAACGCATCTTTACTCGTGACTCTTATTGGGGAGTTGGGGGTCGAATACGTCTTCATTATATTCATATCCTTTCTACTCTGTTGAGAAAAGTGTCAGAATTGAAAAAATCTCCTATACTACTTTCTTATCTGTTTAATCTGTGTCTGTATATATTGTCTAATTTCCTCAATAGAACGTTTCTCATGAATTCGTTTTCCATTTTCAAGTTGTTTAACTAAAATTGGTTTTAATGGATTATTACACTTCTCACAAAGACCCTCTTTTATATTCCAGGCTGTGACTTCAATTTTTAAACATTTTTCACATCTAAGGACGTTCTTTCTTCCAGAAAACTTACCTCGTTTTGCTACAGGTTTCCAATCTTCGTTCTCGCCGATTAATGCCACTATATCCAAAGCAAAATCAATAGGTGGTGCTGCACTAATTTCACTTCCAATACCAAATCCATCGACAATATCCACATATTCATGAACATCTTCCTCTCCTAAACCTCCTGAGATGAAAATTTTTACATTATTATACCCACGATGGTCTAGTTCCCATCTAACTTCTTGTATAATGCTCTTAAAATTTCCCCTACGAGACGAAGGAGTATCCAATCGTACTCCACTAAGATCAGGGATCGCCTTGGCCGCCATAATAGCTTCAATTTTCTCATCATAATATGTATCTATCAAGGCAATCCGGGGAACCTGTTTAGGAATGTGAGTATCAAATGCCTTCCAAGCGGTAACTTGATCTTGAAAGAGAATAATGAGAGAATGAGGAATTGTCCCTGTTGGAGATATACCTAATTTTTCAGCTCCGAGTATACAACTGACTCCATCACACCCTCCAATATAGGCGCAATACGAAACGACGGGAGTTATTGCAGGATGAGCTCTACGTGCCCCAAAACTTAATACCGACTTATTTTTTGCTGCTAATCGAATTCGAGCGGTTTTTGTCACCATTCCACTTTTTGAACATATGAACCCGAGTAAAGGAGTCTCGAATCTTCCAAAATTCAGATAATTGCCTACTATCACGATTGTTGGAACCTTTACGCCATTTTCATCTTCTTTTTGAAATAATGACCCCTCTGGCATCGTATACACGTCAATATCGAGTCCAATCAAAAGATCAAGAACATCTTCTACACCAGCAAAGATTCCCCAATCAGAACCTTTAATAGATGATGCTGTTACTTCGATAAACACTTTATGATCCTTTTTTTCCTTCTTCAAAACTTTTTCAGTTCTTAAAAAATAAACATCAGTCGTTTTGGCTTTCTTTATTTCAGTTTCTGTTGCTAGAAAGAAAGAATTATCATCCAATGATCTTCACCTTTAATCACTTTGGAATTTGCTGTAATACGCTTATAAACTAGTTCCGTATTCATCAACCAGTTTCATTAGGGTTTAAGAAGAACTTGATTTGATGTAAATACAGATACATCACTTTACGAAAATCTACTTTGAAGATTCTCTCTAGGAGAATTTAATAAAACTCTGAATCAGCTAGTTAATTAATATAGACATTGATTAATTAGATATAACATAAAAATCATTCCTAAATGAGGGTAAAATGTGCCATTATATAAAATATGCCTGTTAGGAGATGGAGGAGTCGGTAAGACTTCTTTACGCGAACGATTTTTAGGAAAAGGTTTCCAGAGTGGCTACATTTTAACCATAGGAGCTGATTTCGCGGTTCAAAACCTAACTATCAAAGATATCCAGTATAAATTTCAGATCTGGGATTTAGCAGGACAACAACGGTTCTCCGCAGTAAGAGCATTGTATTACAAAGGTTCACATGGAGCAATCCTTGTATTTGATCAAACCCGTTTGGATTCTCTTTATAGTCTCGAGAACTGGAAAACAGAGCTTTTTACCAATGTTGGTCGAGAAATTCCTTACATTATTCTTGGAAATAAAAGCGACTTACCAGGAAACGTAGATCAAGATCAAATTAATCAATTTGTTAAGAAATCTCAAGCAGAAACACAAGATATCCCTTTCAACATCAAATATTTAAAAACTTCAGCTAAATCAGGTTTAAACGTAACTGAAGCATTTGAACAATTGGGTCTTATCATTGGAGACTATATTGAGGAATACAAGAGGCTTAATGCATAATCAGTTACAAAGACGATATAAATATTGATATTTCTTCTATCGAGTGAAAAATTCTAAATTCATCTCTTAAATTCTGTGTATTCTCTTGGTCAATTGGTCTCATTCTAATCTCCATTTTATCGTTAACTGAGAAATACTTGGGGTATTTTTCGACGCATTTTCGACATCCTACACAAAGCTCTGATAAATATTCGACACACGAGTTCTGTGTAAGAACCAAAGCGCCAAACTGACAGATTTTCGTGTCAATCGTCCTCGAATCGATGGGTAATTTTTGACGAACTGGTAAACTAGTCGTGACTGTTTCAATTTCTCTATCCGTTGGGAAGATGCCTATTAGTTGCTCTGCCTTCTTTCCTGCGGACAAAATATTCAGTATTAATGTATCATTTATTCCTGAGGTCAATTTTGCAACAGAATTTGATGTTAATGGACTAGCAATTATACACTTCAAATTTTGATTAGCTAACCAAATACCTTTTCCATAAGTGGGATCTTTTGAAAGTGATGAATGAACAATCCTATTTCTTTTTAGTAAACGCGCAATATTATAATCGAGAACATACTGACTTTCAAATAAAATACGTAAATACTTCATTTCAATGTTTAATTGGCTTAATCTCCAAAAAAAACCATATCTATTATATACAACTGCACCTGCATTGGAGAAAACCACAAGAATCGGATGTTTTTTTGACAGTAAATCTAAAATGAGATGATAATTCTCATCAAAAAAATCTCCTCCCCCTGAAATACACCAGACAATCAGATTTTTTTCATGATTAGAAACAAATGATAATAAATCTGTATTAGTAGATAAATGAGAGTTTAAACTGGTTTTTGTCAGCTTCCAAACTAACCCGTCTCTTCAATAGAACCAATATTGCACTCTGGTCCTACCTTAACTCTTTTTCCACTCACGGTATTAGCTTCGACACCTTCTAGATATACTTCACCTGCGGATTTTATCTTATCTACTTTTAAGCTCCCCTTTCTAGAATCTTGTTCGATATATATGTCGCCTCCACAGATTAAATCAGCTTCTATCCTAGATTTTTCATTTAATTCTGACGTAAAACTATTCTTACATTCTACAGAGCCAGAAATTTTGTAACTACCCGATAATTCTGCACTATCACAAATTACATCCCCTTTAATCTTGATGGTTCCACTAGAAACTACAGATGCATTTTCAGCAAATAAAGAACCTTCAATTTTTCCAGACCCAGACGAAGCAAACTGTTCATTTATCGTCAACTTACCATTAACCTTGAATGAGCCTGATGCCAAAAATTTACCAGCTTCAACAGAACCTTCGGCTTTAAATGAACCAGAAACTGATAATGAATCGGTTTTAAGATCTCCTGGTAAAGTACCCGAGCCAGATATATTTATTTCTTCATCACTAACTTTTCCCGAACCAGAAATTGATATGGTTCCACCTCTCCAACCTTCAATTCTTCCTGAGCCAGAAATGGACACATATGAATCGGTGACTTTTCCTGAACCAGATATCGATACGTAAGATATATTCCTAAGAAAGCTGTGTTCTTTAAGAGCCGCAACTTCTTCTTTAAGTTTTGCGTTATACTTCTCTTTTAATTCCTTATATTCGGCCTCCGTTATCTCATCGGCCTCCAATCGTATTTCCAACGCTTTAATTAGAGTCTTAAGGTCTTCGATTATTTTATTTGACATTATATTCAACCTTTCGCACGTTCAAATTCATAGAGTAAATATATTTTGCAAATGCTTTGTTTAACAATTTCGACAAATATATCCGCTCTGTTTGATATCTTAAAGCAAAAATTGTTTTAAAAGCTTCTAATAAAACCAGTTTAGATCGATAACTGTAAAGTTTATACAATAAACCCAAAAGTTTAATGTTCCGAATCTTTATTTATTTGAACTCACTAATCAATTATCAGGTATAAAATACGAAATATCACGAAAAGACTAATAATTTATTTGAGGATGAATGCACTGGCAGATAATTTAGAAGAACGCACCGCAGATATCCTGAAAATTCTCTCAGATCCAACTAGAAGAAATATCATTAATCTTATCTCGCAAGAACCCAAAAATCCTCAAAAACTAGCAAATTTGTTGAATATATCACGCCCAGCTGTTGAGAAACACTTGAAAATGATGTGTTCCCAATACATTGCAGAACGCAAAGTAGAACCGTTTCCGTCACCCCATTATGTTTATTTTGTCTCAACACCAGGTTTAGACTTACTAAATGCTATTTCTACAGCTACAGTCATATATTTCCAAGCAATGGATGGAATAGTTAATGCAGAGATAGACCAACTAGAGCGTGATTTCATCTTACAAAGAATCAGTAGAAATGAGTATGAATCACGGCATGAAAGCTTAAAACAAAAGCAATCAGATCTCTCGAAGCTGCAATTAACCCGAATCTGGATTGAGGAAGCAAAAGAAATGATTGCAGAACACGGTAAAGATCCTTGAGTATTTTCAAGTCACTTTTATCGAATATGAAGCAGATTCACTAAAAGCCTGAGAGGTCTTGGAATTTCAGTTCTAAAGATACGGAAGTAAATTTTCTGTAATTCGGCCTTCTCTAATTGTGATGGAGAATGCACCTCAACTACATCTATAAATTTTCGATAAAGTTTAATGCCTGCAATGTACGCTTCATATGGATACTCCAATGCTGCTTGATCCTCATTTAGACGCACATTCACAGTACCAAGGTACATTTTCGCAGAAGAAGAGATAGCATCCGATATCATTAGTACAAGTTCTCCAGCATCGACTAATCTTGGAAATGGACTTTTAAACTTGGATGCGGGATCTTTTCCTCCCATGACGGGACGATAATTTGAATCTAAAGGAATTAAGACTTCATCTTGTTCAATTCCTCTTTCTGTTCGGTGTCCATTTAATTCTATGGAAATATCAGAATGAATAACTTCAACTTTAGATTTTTCTAGATTTGTTAGGGCATGTTCACGAGTCGCGGGTGTGGGGTACAAGAAATTGGCCTGTTTCAATAACACCTCGGTGACCCAGAGTTTTTCCTGAAAAACGACTGATAAATTCATCGTCGCAGGATCATGTAGAAAAATCAATTCTGGACTTTTCATCCCACAAATCGCTGTAAGACTTGTTGTTCGTTTTCCTCCAACTTTGTCAATCAGTGTATGAAGTATGGAGGGTACAATAATCTTATCTTGATATTGGATTTCATATTTCTCATCGATTTGTAAAGGATCCTTAGACGGAACAGAATAGGCATGATGAATCCAAACATCTCCAGTAACCCCCAATTGTAATTCTAATCCTTCTAACAGAGATTTACGCCCAGGAAATGAAAAATCATCAGCTAAATCCGTATCTTGAGTTTTAAATCCTGTTTTAGCACGATGATCTTTCATGTTGGATTGGTACAGGTTCGAGTATTAAAAAGACTTACCACATATTCAGATAATACTTTTGAAAAATGAGTTAAAGCTTAATTTTATTTATTCTTGTAAGACCAAAGTATTGAAATTACCTCTAGTAAACATAAATTTGATAATAGTTATTTAACGAATTTTTATTAGCAAAATTAATTGTCTACTGTTAGAATAGGGAAGAATCTTAGTATTTGATAACTTGAACTGGAGTGAATCGCGCGACTCTAGCCCCCAATTCGTGTTTTTCAACAATTGGTAAGATTTCTGATGGACCCCGATAACCATACTCTAAGGCCTCGACATTCTGAATTAAGAGGCGACTTTGCATTGGAGCATCGAAAAGCTCAAAATAGTATTCATTTTTATGAAGAAGGGTTCGAACATCAATAAATGGATAAAAGAGTTTATAACCTCCGCCATGCGGGAGAATATTGATACGTTTCAAGATCGGAGAATGGCCCTTCTCTTCAGATTGTCTTAATTGGGTACCTGTCCAAAATTCTTCTTTGATATTAGGCTTACCCTCATATAAATAAATGAATGAGTATCCATTAAACCCGATTGGAAAAAGAGGAAGAGAATTGTCGCCAGTTGCGTCCAAAGAGTTATACAAGCCTAATCTCATTATGAAAAAATCATTTTCCTGATAGTAACCCTGATGAGTAGGATTAGAAATACAAGTTATATTATCTTCTCCAAAGAGGATTTTTGCAATTGATGTACGCTTATTTTTAGAATATTCTTCAACTGAATTAAAATATTTCAAATATTCTTGTCCCGATTTTCTGGGTAAACCCTCAATCTTACCAAACGGTGTTTCCGTTCTTTCAAATTCTTTCTCCTTCCAATAACTCAACATTTGTTTCTCTGTTTGCTGTGAAGAGTGAATAAGAACGTAATCTCCTTCTGGAAGGTATTTCTGATAATCAGAATAATGTGGGGTTAAAGATTCTAATCGAAGCAAATCAATGAAATGATTGGATTTCCAGACATCCCATCTACCTGTTTGACTCCCGACAGGAACACCATCCCTTTTTAAGACTTGTAACCGATCCATTAACTGAGGAACGGATGGCATGTTTTGTACATGGTAAAGACCAAAACCACAACCATTAGGATGAAGAAGACTAGGAAAAAGGAAATCCTTTGTGATTACAGCACAACCGTAACCGACACCTGCATCGAACCTCGATTTATTCCTGGTAATACTCCCATCTGGTCCAAAAACGATCAAAACGTTATTTGGATCGTGCCCATTCGCTTGATAGAAACTAAGTATTTTTACCAAGCCAATCTTCATAACTTCTTTTGCTAATCTAGAGGTTAGATCGTCAGTTGTCCATGAGTAAGTATGAGAATCAGCTTCTTGTAATAAATTCTTTATTTTATTGTTATCCATTTGATTCCAATCTCCAATGAAGAGATTTGAGAAGTCAGAATGAATCTACCCCTTCAAAACTCAGTATTTATTGCGTGGTCATCGATGAGGATTTCTCTCATTTAAGTGTTGGTCATTCTCCATTTCTTTCAATTAAGGAAAACTGAGAGTTGGATATCTATGATTAGAATCCTTGAGCTTGTCCATCTTTTCGTGGATCTGAACCTCCAGAATAAGTTCTATTCTCAGAAATGGAGATTATTTGACCTCCTCCGAAGTTAAATCCCACCGAATCACGCACATTGTGCCCTATTCGACGTAATTGACTTTTTACTTTAATGTCAATTGGTTCTTCAAAAGCAACAATGTTGCTATTCTGATCATGATGAAAACGAGGAGTACTGATTGCATCTTGGGGATCCATCCCCTGAAGAACGAGGTTAAGAAATACCTGTGATTGTCCAATGGGTTGGTGATGGCCTCCCATGACTCCAAATGAATGTAAAAGCTTATCTGAAGAATTTGAAGTGATCATTGCTGGAATTATGGTATGATACGGGCGTTTTTTTGGTTTATACTGATTAGGATGTCCTTTTTCTAAAGTGAATCCTGCCCCACGATTTTGAAATGCTATTCCCGTTATCGGATCTACTACTCCAGATCCAAATCCATAATACAGAGAATTAATAAATGAGATCGCTAAACCATCTTTATCAATTGCAGTTAAATATACAGTATCTTCTCCCATATTTAATGCGGGAGGTATTTCCATAAGAGCTCTATGTGGATTGATTTGACTGGCTCTGGTTTGTGCGTAATTATCAGTTAGAAAATCGGCTACATCTACCTTCATATCAATCGGATCAGCTAAATATGCAAAAGCATCGGAAAACGCCAATTTTTTTGCTTCAATTAGAATGTGTAGATACTCTGCGGAGTTAAGGGGATAACGTGCAATGTCCAATTCTTCTGCAATTGCGAGAATTTGTAAAGTGACTAAACCCTGTCCATTAGGTCCATGTTCCCACAACCGATGATCATATATAAGCTTAGAAACTGGTTTTGTCCATTCTGCTGAAAAATTAGCCAAATCAAGAGAATCAATTACACTTCCCTCTTTTTGTAAAAATTCTATGGTCTGATCTGCTAGTCCACCTTTATAAAATTCGTTATACCCATATTTTGCTAGCTTAGAAAATGTTTTCCCTAATGCTTCTTGAATGAAAAGTTCTCCTGGGAGTGGAGCTCTTTCTTCATCAATCAGATATGTTTGTCTTGCCCCCTCATGTAATTTAAGTTTAGGAACTAATTCGTTCCATACTTGAGCAATTAAAGGACTTACAGGATATCCATTGGTTGCATAATTAATTGCTGATTCAAGTACCTGATCCCAAGATAAGAGACCATATCTTTCATGAATTTGTCCCCAAGCAGAAACTGCACCAGGTATAGTCACAGGTAATATACCAGTTATCGGGATTTCTGTAAGATTTTCCTCATAGACCAAAAAATCAAATGTTAACTTTCGGGGTGATAATCCTGAACCGTTTATCCCTACTGGTGATTTTTCTCCTGGTATATGAAGCAGTGCGAACGCATCTCCTCCAATTCCCGTTGAAAATGGTTCCGCTACATTCAAAACAGCGGCCATTGCAATTATTGCGTCACATGCATTTCCCCCCTCTTTGAGGATGTGAATTCCTGCTGAAGAGGCCAGTGGTTGAGATGAGGCCACTAACCCATTTTTTGCATGCACAGCTGACCTTCCTGCGGAAGGACGTCTCCAAAATTTAACTGCCATTAATTATCCCAATAATTATTTGGTGAATTCTCTTCCATTCCACCATGGTTCTCAATTGTCCACTTCATTGGCTTCTGTTTTTTCCGACTCTGATACCTTCTCTGCATAATTGTGCATTTTTAACCAACGTTTTCGTACAATTGGCATATGTTCATGTCTAACTTCACATTTCCCCTTTGAATGAAGGTAAATTACAACACCATGCGGATCACGAATCGTTGTAAATTTATCATCAAAAATTTGTTCACCACAGGCTAGACATGTTAAACGGGTCACGGGTTTCTCTGTCACACTTGATCTTACAGATCTATCTTTCTCCTTCCCAACCTTGTCTTCTAGGGATTCTCTTGACTTATCAATAATATCTTTAACTGAATTTCCAGTTTTGTCCAAATCATCAGGTGAAAAGGTGACTGAATCTTGCTTTCGCCTTTGAAGGGAAGTCCTTGTTCTTGTAGATGTTTGATTTGAATAAAAGGGGCATGAAAGAATGTGACATTCTGTAGATTGCTCCCAGTATGCACATAGATTGCCATTCTTGAACATACAATCTTTTTTATATTCTCTAAATGGTATCATCGATTTTTATCCGATTTAAAAGGAATTTGAAGAGCAATACAGAATTAAGCACTTAAAGATAAAAAATACTCTTACCAAAACATACTTGTAGAATTAAGAATGAAATACATTGAATTTTATCCAATTGGAGTTGGTATTCAAAAATTCGTTTTTCAGAGCGACCTACTTAAGGAAATTTGCTATTAAATAGTTTGAATATTAAATTGGGGGACGCATGAGGAACGACTAATATTGAAAAACACTAAGCCCTCCAGTGACATGCAATCCTCATCTAAACTCACAAAACTTCCTTCTGGACATCCTTTACAGATCTTTATGCAAGAAAATCGTGCTATAGAAACCTTACTAGGACAATTTAAATTTTTGTTAAAGCAAATTAGGGAAGAACAAGATGAAGCATTAAAACTTGAACTAAGAGCTAAATATAACCTTTTGATGGACATAAAGAAGCATTACTTGCGACAAGAAAGTTTGTTATATCCAATCCTACTGGAGAAAGGACTGCATAAGCACCTCATTTTAGTTCGTAAAAATATTGATGATATCCGAGAACGGCTATTGAAAATCGAAGATCTTCTTTCAGCTCACCTAATATTTCCCCAAACAATCGAAAATTCTATAAAACCTATTTTACAGGGTATTCCTTGGATTATTAAAAAGGAAGAAGAGGAAATCTTTCCGATTGCGCTTGATAATCTATCAGAGAACGATTGGTTTCATATTGCATCATTAAGTGACGGTTTTGGATATTGTATTATTGTCCCTGATCGCTCAATACTCGATTCCTTTACAAAATCCAACCACAAAAATGATCAAGATAATCACTTCATCACTTTCTCCACAGGCCGGGTTCCATATAAATTATTTGAGAGAATTATGCAACTTTTGCCTATCCAATTATCGTTCATTGACGCTGATGATAAATTAATCTATTTTTCACCAACAAAAGTTCCTATTTTCCGAAGAACATTAGCTAATTTAGGTCGTGACGTTTATCATTGCCACCCTCCGAAAAGTTATAGTTACGTTAACCGAATATTGCAGGATTTCAAAACAAACAAACGAGATGATGAAGAATTTTGGATTACTAAACAAGAACGCACTATTTATTTTCAATATCATGCTATCCGTGATCAGGAAGGCAAATATTTAGGTACTTTAGAAAGAATCCAAGATATTACTCATTTACGCGAGATCGAAGGAGAAAAACGATTAGGAAGTAATCACAAGAACTAAAAATTTCCACTCTTATAAGTAAAAAATCTAAAAACTCTTTTTAAACAGATAAGGGTAGATAGTTTAAGGGATTATTAAATCATAGTTCCAGTAGACTATAATTCCAATTACAATTGTAAACAAAGACTGGAGTGTCCATATGTCAAAACCAGATTTATTATCCGAGCTCGAACAACTAAAAATTCAGATAACTCCAGGGGCAACAGAAGTTCTCAAAAATAGTAATGTTCCTCATGCAATGCTTATAGAAGAAATCAAAAGACACTGGAAAAAGGACTCGTCTGCTCTTACAGTTAAAGATGCCATAGACTTGATGTTAAATTCGGATAAATATGTACAAATGTCACAAACAGTTCATAAAGAGCTTAAAAAGAGGATAGAGGAGACATCCATCGTCCCAAGACTACTTAGAAAAACATATTTCACTTTGAAACGATTTAATACTCCAGTTTCAGCAGGTCAAGTATCTCGGATTACACGCAGGAGAAAAAATACAGAAAAAGTGTATTTGAACAAACTAACCAACATTGGACTTGTTAAAAAAACAACTCGTCCAGATAATAAAATTCATTATTCAATAATCAAACAAAAGTAATTAGATAACAATCTCATAGAATTAAAAATAATTTAGAATTCTTTTCAAGAGATCAATTTTCAATAATTGTTTGCAATCTAGAACCTATACTAGTTATCAAGGTGATATTATTTGTATAAAGTAGTATTTTTACGTCATGGTGAGTCAATCTGGAATAAAATTAACAAATTTACAGGTTGGACTGATGTAGATCTGTCAGAAAAGGGTATTAAAGAAGCCAGTTCATCAGGTCAAGTTTTAAGAGATGAAGGATATTCTTTCGATATCGCTTATACGAGTGTTCTAAAACGAGCCATTCGTACATTATGGTTAGCCTTAGATGAAATGGATCTCATGTGGATTCCAGTTTATCGTTCATGGAGGTTAAATGAACGTCATTATGGGGCTTTACAAGGGTTGAATAAGGCAGAGACGGCTGAAAGACATGGTGACAAACAGGTTCTGATTTGGAGACGCAGCTATGATATTCGACCTCCCGAATTAGAACTATCAGATGAACGGTACCCTGGAAAAGACCCTAGATATACTGATCTGACAGAAGAGGAGCTTCCCAAGGCTGAATGTTTAAAAGATACAGTCGCTCGTGTACTTCCCTACTGGCACGATGTAATTGTCCCCACTATAAAATGTGGAAAACGAGTTCTTATTGCAGCCCATGGGAATAGTTTGAGAGCTCTTGTGAAATATCTTAACGACGTTCCTAATGAGGAAATATTGAAACTAAATATCCCTACGGGTATTCCTCTAGTATATGAACTAGATGAAAATCTATCTCCGATAAAAAGTTATTATCTTGGTGATCCTGACGTGGTCGCCAAAGCAATGCAGAAAGTAGCAAACCAAGGAAAATCAAAGCAATAATTTAATTCAGGAAGAATTAGGAGGATTCTTTCAGAATTCTTCTTGCATCATCGAGATATCGATAAACAGCTTTACTCTTAGTTGTGGAACTCAAAAGCTTTTCCTGATTTTCAATAGTGTTTAACGCATCAATTGCTTTGGATTTTTGTCGGAACAATCTGTGATTCTCGGCTTCTTGAATAATTTCAACAAAGATTGTATAAGCTTTCTCGAAATCTGATTGACTCCATGCTAAGTATCCATGTTGAAGCTTACTTTCTAGTTGAAGAACTGGTAGATTCTTTTCAGCCATTTCATGGTCTATCTGTTCTAATCGTTCCTTTGCTTCCATGTAAGCCTTGATGTTACCAATCCTAGACATTTCAATTAGTAGTTCAGTAAGAGCTAATTCGTCAGAATAAGATATCGCTCCAATTTCCCTAGTAATATCAATAGCAGTTTTCATTGCAGTCTGTGCAGCCCCGTAATTCATTTCATACTTTTCTATCCTAGCTAGAATTCTAAAAAATTTGACACGATCCCAGTTAGATTTGCATTTTTGACGTATAACTTCCAAATTTTTGCGTGCTTCTACAGATTTATCTTCGGTGCATAATATTTCTGTTTCCACTTCCAGGATGTCAAGCTCACAAAAAGTGTTGTCATCGCTTTTAATTAACGATCTTACGGTATCAATTGATTTAACAGCTTCTTCAATATTGTTCTGCAAAAAATACAGTTCTGCATAACCCAAATAAACATATGCCTTTACATCCTCGATTTTGGCTTCAGAAATACTAGAAATAAGAGCTAGGGCTTTATCCAGCATTTTCTTGGCTTTTTTGAATTTTCCTGAAAGTTTAAATGTCCTCATGTACTCAAAATAGAGTTTAAATAGAATCTTGGGTTTTCTGTTCTTGTAATACTCCTCTAATTCGGTCCAGATCGATAAGGCCTCTTCCCATTCACCTCTTAAATAGTGAAGAATCCCTTCACTCCAAATCGCATTATGATAGCCATCATTACTCCGGGAATCATTGGGATTTATGGTTTTAACTCTTAAGAATTCCTTTTGAGATTCATGAAAGTATTTCAAAGCCATTTCATAAGATCCCTGACCTCGATATGCAACCCCAAGTGCCCGTTTTATCTCTGCAGACGTAAGATAATTGATTTCATCCTCGCAACAATAATCTAATAAGCTTTTAAGTAGATTCACAGCTTCTTTAAATTCCCCTGACTGAACTAAAAGGTGACTCTTCTTTAACTGAGATTTCCGGTATTCTTCACTCCTATAAATAGGTGCCTTGAATTGAGAATCAATCACTTTGATAGCTTCATTGATTTTACCTTTCTCAACAAGGGCGGTTTCTAATTCAATCAAGATAGATTTAGATAGGTTTGAGAGCTCTTCTTCTGATAATTCCTTCGTACTTGTAACCAAGGGTAATATTTTTTTATTTGTATCATCTAAAATGGTTATTGCTTTATCAAAGGATTTTTCCTTAATTGCAGATGATCCAGCGTTTTTTAAGGCAAGAACAATTGTTTTTAACTGTTCTGCTTTTAAAGATTCTTGTAGTTGTGCAGTTTGAACCGTCAATTTTTCCTTAAGATCGTGAAGGGTATTCTGTTGTTTGATAAGACTTGCTTCTGTAGTCTTCAGTGCCCTATCAGGCAGAAAATCTTGGGAGGATAGTTCATTAATAAGAGGAGATAGTTCTTCTGGAATACTGGTCTTTAATTCAGCTAACCAATTGGTACCCTCAAAAATTTTTCCAATCTGAAGAATAAGCTCCTCGGTTCCTTCAGTTTTTAGAACCAGTTTAGATATGCTTTTTTCTATATCTTTCATCTTAATATCTACAGAGACTGAACCAGTATTATTACTATTGTTAATTGCAGTTTTTAACATTTTAATATGATGTTTTAATTCTTCTTTAGCATTAGGATCCCCTTTCATAATTCCATCGGTAATTTTTACTAGGTTTGCTTCAAGAGGTTGTTTTGTTCTCGTTTTTCTCTTTTGACGGGCCTTTTTTTTCTTCTCTGATTCATTGTCACAAGCTTCTTTGTTCTCATTAGCATCAGTCGAGGTAAACACCGCCAAATAGTTCCGAACTGCATGATAAATTTGGAACTGTCCATATCAGTCAGTTTTCTTTTTCGAAAATTGACATAATCATAATATTCTATTCTAATGTCTAATAGAGTCAAAAATATGTTTACTTTGCAGTAATTAAATAGACTAGTTTTGGGGCAATAAATTTCTCTAAGAAGATCCTTTTCTTACAACAGAATATTAGCTAAGTTTAATCTTTGAGTGACAAAATAAAAGAGGAAAAATGTAGTATCAAATTGGGAAAAAAAAAGAAAGAGAGCGAGAGAGTAAAAGAATAAAGGACATTAAGCTGCTTATTTGGTAGCGGCTAATTTAATGTCTGATTCTTTAACAGTCTTTCGTCCAGAGTGACGGGCAATCTCAACTGCGTATTTGGCAATTTCCATA
>JAEOTM010000059.1 GCA_016839815.1 Candidatus Hodarchaeota archaeon | reverse complement strand
TCACTTCTATTTCGTAAATTACCAATTTCTATAGTAATATCTGGTATTGATCCTTTAGAACAATGAATAATTCGTCTAATTCATTGATATTAACCTCTAGTTACTCTCATTCTATAGAGAAGTATCCAGCTGGTCAATTTTTATTGAGTAAAACATTAAATTCATATTAACTTTCAATTTTTCAAGAAAGATCAATTGTGTACTAATTAATAATTAACGTTTTTCTATCAAGATAGTTGGTTTATCCAAAATAGATCGAAATTCAGGACAAAGATTTTTTAGTTACAATTCATGAATTCAAATTTATTATGAATATTTGGAGGATTTAGATTGAAATCATTGGCAATATTATCACACAAAGGTGGAGTTGGTAAAACAAGTTTAGCGGTAAATTTAGCCATTCATTTAGCAGCAGAGGGTAAAAATATTTGCCTAATCGATAGTGATTTTCATGGACCTTCAATCTTAACTTTCTTTACTCCCAAATCGGAGATCCATTGGATTAACAGTTTTCTAACAGGTGATTCTTCTCTCGAGGAATGTTTACAGGATTTAAGTAACGATTTAGCCTTATCAGGAAAATTGCTAGTTGCATTTGCTGATCCCACACCAGAATCAATCCAGAATGTAATCCGTCTTGATCAAAACACTTCAATGAAAATGCTCCATTATCTCATGAAAATGAAGAGTATGTTACGAGAGGAGCCATATTCCATCGATTACCTAATTCTTGATTGTTCACCTGGGACAGGGTTTTCAACCATCAATGTAATGGTCATTACAGAAATTATACTCTTTATGGTTAAAGTAACAAATGCTGATATTATTGGAACCTCACACATGATTGAAGGATTACATAAACAACTTAAAAGTAGAACAAAAATTATTGCTAATCAAATTCCCTCAGACTTTTTAAATGACCAAATTAGAAAAGAACATTTTCAAAAATTGATTGAGAATCTGCTTAAAAAAGATCTTGGTGATAAAACTGTAGATTTCATGGGATGGATACCGAATGATCTGGACTTATACAAAACTGAATTCGAAACAGCAATAAAAACTCTAGAAGGAAACCCTACAAGAAGAATGATTCACACACTAGACAAACCAGACCATATCATTTCTAAGATTATCAAAGAATTAGCTAATAACCTATTCGGAGACAACAACTGAATGATTGCTTATGCAGTTTATGTCATTTCAATGGATGGAAGACCACTTGTTTCGGAAACTTTTCAGTCCGCTGAGACTATTCCCAATGAAATGTTGTTAGCAGGATTAATGACTGCTCTTCAAGGGGTCGCTACTGAATTAAGCCAAGGTAAATCTGGTTTAAAAAGTATTAAAATTGATAATTTATCCTATCACTTCAAATCATTTGGCCAATACCAAATTGTTTTAGTAACAGATTTACCTGAGACTCCAGAAAATGTGCTCCACCGATTGGGTATACAATTCATGAAAGATTTTGGAGAACAGCTGATCAAAGATTCACTCGATCTTAACACTTTCCAACCATTTAGTGATACAATTAACGAAATCGTGAGAGAAGAGCTAACTATTGATAATTCTAAGATGATAATCCCCACAAAAAAATTTAGTTCTGGCGAATTGTATCAGCTACCATCTCACTTACAACCCACTGCACTAGCAATGATAGCTTTAAAGGAGGGGAATGTCGAAGAAATCGCCTCTGAAAGTGAAAAGAGCATCGAAGATACAGTTAACAATTTAGAATCTCTTCAAGATATGGGATTAATTGGTAAAAAAGTCACTAACGATCATGTGAGTTATTTTTGCTCATTTTAAAAGCCTCGGAATGAATCCTACCCATATTGCTTGTAATTTGCCACTACATTCTTGATAAAAGTCCAATTCAACAATTGGACATTATTTAGATTCTTTGACCCTATTTTTAGTTCTAAATTTTCCCCTAAATTCTTAACATCGTCAGGATCAAGTTTTAAATGTATTAATACTAATTTACCCTCATTATTCAATTCGAAGCGTGTATTAAGGCAAAGCCAATGAAAAAAATCTATTGGTTTGTCAATATTTACTTGATTTATCGATTCCCAAATCGTGTATACAGATGGAACAAGGGTCTCGAATTTTCGTTTGAGAAAAGAATAGATATCTGACGATCTTGGATCAAGAATGATCTTACATACTTCTGTAGCCCACTCTTGGTGATAAAAGGAAATAATTTCAAGTTTTTTAAGGCTACTAGATGAACTCTCATACTTTATAGGGGGTAATAATCTAATGAAAGGATTTGTCCAATGAGCTACTGTGGATTTAACTTTAGTTTTCCAATCTCCTTCAGGATATAATTCAGTTAATTCTTGTTTAAACGTATTTTCAAGAAATAAGATTAGTTTGAGTTGCAAGATTTTTTTTTCACCGCGTAATGAATACAATAGTGAAATTAATGAATAAAGCACAAGCGGGAATGTATTATCAATGACAGATTTTTGTAAATTTGCCAAAGCGACTTTCAAAAAACCCAAAGAAACAACCATTGCCCAAGGTGACTCGAATGTTTTGTAGGGTTCAGAAGGTCGATTAGTCCATGGAATAATGGTAACAAGAACATCGAGTCCGACCCATTTCACCCATTCAGAAAAATATGGACGCCAATCATCCCAAATGCTGTTTAAATCGAATTGAAGAGCAACTTCAAGAGGTTGTAATTCCAGTTGTAATTTTTCTACTAATGCGAGAAATTCTTGCTTTCCTGGTGCGGATTGTGGGGAACTCTGTATCACTGACTGTGTGAATGCAATGAGAACTGACCATGATTGTGTCCCTGCATCAGTGACCAATTTCTGGATTTTTTCAAGAATTTCGAATGGGACCAAGTGCACATCTTCAATTATAACAAGCCATCTAGGAGTTTCTCTCTCTTTTGACATATTACTTAATAAAATAGAAAACAGGGAATCCCACTCTACCTCACCCATATCTTTGGGATTCTCAATAAATAAAACTGGTGTCTGGAATAAACGCACCCACCAACTCGCAATATATAACAATAACCGACTCTTCCCCATCCCTGTTGTAGCAAATAGGCCTGCTTTTCCGCGAGTCTTTAGAACTTCTTGCATCGGTTGAATCAAAGATTTGAGAGGGGGTACGGATAACGATGCATCCATTAAGCAAAAATCTTGTAATCCCCGTGTTCCATATGCTAATTTTAATAGACGATCTTCTAACCATTTTTTAGAGTAATCTTCTCCCAATAATGCATCTAATGGTTTAATAAATTGTTTGATCCATTCACGAGGTGAAATTGACTGTTCTATTGGTTCTGGTAAAGGAAGAAATATGTTTTCTTCCATCATTGGTGTATTTTTTCCTACAAAAAAATTAAATGATCGTATGCTAGGTGGTAATTCATCTGGTCTTTTAGGAAGAGAAATTGGTTCAGACAATAGGCCACTGGTAATGCGTACTTCTGAACCGACAACTGATCCTGCTCCAGAAAGTTGAATATAATCTATTTGATCCATTTCATAGGCTTCTATGAACTTTAGGGTAGTAATTCCAAATTCAGTAAGTTCGTAATATGATTCCTTCTTCTGTATTAAGTTTGATTCAACTAGTTTTTTAATATGAAAACTAAATTTATTACTTCTAATACCCTCAAAGCATGCTAATAATTCCGAAAAGGACTTTCTACTGAAATTAAGCTGCTTTACAACTTCAAAGCGAATTTCTTGACTAAGAATATCAAAAACTTTGAGAGTTTCTTTCATATCAGGCCGAACCCTGAAGTTGAAATGGAAAACTGTATTTTAATATTCTTACCTGCAACAATATTGGTGTTAAATGCTTTGAAGTTAAGAATCCTCTTTTTTATTATCTTGTTCAAAAACCTGATCGAACTCCTTATTTCTCTGATCTCTTTGTTGAAACAATGACGAATAGTATCATAGCTAAAACAAAAATCCCAAAGAAAACAGTTAATATTTGTAGAAGAGGTACATTCGAACCTGCTAACAAATTATTTAATATTGGCAAGTCTGTAAGAAATGATTCATTGAAGGTATAGATTCCTCCGGTAGCAGATATCGAGACCATCATAATAAACCCCAATACGGCAGCGCCACTATAAATCGACTGAATACCTAAGTGAATATCTGATATTTTATTTTTCTTAAGTGTAACAAAATAAAATCTAATAATCCCCGATATGAAATATAGTTGCATCCCTACCACCGTCCATACGACTTTATATCCCAATTGTGGTTGATTAATTGACTTTTCCAATCCTTGAAGGGGTACGCCAAAATCAAAAAAGAAAAGAACTGTGGTAAATATTTCTTCAATACTTGAGACTGCTATGTGAAAGTCTACTCCAGAAGCATCTATCAATCCGAGGTATCCAGCCACCAGAATTCCTCCTAGACCAATAATACCACCAATATGAGCTGCAAAATCTAGATTCTGGATGGTTTCCTCACTTACCCTGTCTTGAAAGTTCAAGAAATTCTTTTGTTTGAATAAATTAATGATTAATACAAGTGTTGTGCAAAGTGCTGTTACGAACCAAGCACCAATATGAAAATGTATTGAAGGGGCATGTAAAACCATGATTTATAATTCCTATCATTTAATTTTAAGTTGCTATCGTCTCTTATTGTAAAAAAGTAACCCTAATATGATTATAACGTTGATTCCGAATCCCAATCCACCGAAATATATTAATTCAGCAAATCGATCTGATTTCGCAATTCCGGGGAGCTCAGTTGAGTCGGTCTCTGTTAGATTTTCTGGTATTTTGGAACTGAGAGCTAAGGTAAAATTTGCTCTAATTCCTCCTTGATGTACTGCATCACTCGCAAAGATCATTCCAACGGGGAATCCAAATGTGAATTCCACATCTGTTGCCTCATCTGTTTTAAAAGGACGGGTTATTTCAATAAATTTCAAATCTGTGTTATTACCTATTATCGATCCCCTTTCAAATTCAAGATCTTGAGATAGATCTATGACTGGTACCTTAAAGCTATTGGCTGTGTAATCGGTTTCTGTTCTTCCTTCTAGAAACCACCAAATATCCTCACCATCTTCCATGCATATTCCATTACCGTCATTGTCAAACTGAAGACTTATCCATGTTAATGAGCTATCATACACAAAGAGTCCGTATATATCAGAGAAGTTATGAGCAAATTTAACATATCCTCCAAATTCGGGAATTGATTTCGCAGGTACAAACGTCCAGAACGAACTAACATTATCATCAGTCAAACAAGGACAATCTTTTGCTAATCTTGAGGCATTATATCCATATATGTCTGCTTCTGCTTCCAAGTTCTGAAAAGCTAGAATTAAGAGAACTTGAGTAAAATTATTACTCGTATCATAAGCGACTACTTCTAGAAATTTGATTCCATTGGAAAAAGTACGAGAATCAACAATTGCTCTAAATTGAGAAGGGTTTGTACTATTTTGAGCTAAAGGAATAGAAGTTGTAGAATCTCTCTCACGATAGATTACACTGTCCACTGCAACATCATCTGTAGCAGTTACTAAAATAAAAAACCAACCACTTATCACAGAAAGGTTTTCAGGTTCCGTAACGACTAAATTTGGTGCTGATTCAGTATGCGCTATTTCTGCGGGTTGAAATTCTTGTTTATTCGGAATTGTATAACCATGACTAAATAGTGAGGTTGGTAAGGTGAATAATAAGGTAAGAAACAGTAAGATAACTCCCCTAGAAATAGGAACCGTTCTGGAAGACATAAATTACTTAGGTTGGGCCTCTTGTTAAAAAGCTTACACATAATTCTATATTCTTTATCTTATGAAAAAATTCATGAATGAAGGAATACACCTTAATTAATCTACCAAATGAAAATCCTATGTTGGTTAAAATGGTACGAAAGGAGAAATTAGTAACTTTACAGGATATCATTGACGCTAAAGATGTGATTTCTGGTCAAGTTTATCACACACCTTTAATTTCATCCAAAAAGTTAGTTAAAAATCTTGATCTCAATCTTCACCTTAAAGCGGAAATTTTTCAAAAAATGGGTTCATTTAAATTACGAGGGGTGCTGAACAAACTTCAATCCCTTACTAAGAAGGAAAAAAAGGATGGTGTAATCACTATTTCTGCAGGTAATCATGCGCAAAGTCTCGCTTATGCCTGTAAAAACGAAGGAATTCATGCCGTAATTATCATGCCCTATTATGCCGCTCAAAATAAAGTGGAAACCACAAGACAACTTGGAGCAGAAGTCATTTCTCTTGAAAATTCAAGCGCATTTATGGAGAAATTGAAGGAAATACAAGTAGAAAGAGGTTTAACTCTAATACATCCTTTCGATGACTTATCAATTATTGCTGGACAAGGAACATTAGGATTAGAAGTATTAGAGGACATCTCCACAATTCCTGATTTGGTTATTGTTCCCGTTGGAGGGGGAGGACTGATCTCGGGTGTTGCAGCAGCAATTAAATTACAATATCCTAATGTTAGGGTGATAGGTGTTGAACCAACTGGTGCCGCAGCAATGCATGAAAGTCTTCGTCAAAATTCTGTAGTATCCTTAAAAGAAATAAATACCATTGCTGATGGCCTAGCTGCTCCTTTTGCTGGAAAATTTACCCTAGCACATGTACAACAATTCGTGGACGAAATTGTTCTTGTGTCGGATAGCGAGATTATTAACGCTATTCGGCTACTTCTTCTTCAAACAAAGCTTGTGTCCGAACCTGCTGGAGCAGCAGGAATAGCAGCTCTTTATGCTCAAAAAATTTCAGTAACTCCAGATATGAATGTAGTATGCATTCTTAGTGGAGGGAATATTGATAAAGAACTGTTACAGAAGATTATTATGGAATCATAATACAGAATAGGTTTTATTGAGATGAAAATTAATTTTCGCGAAGCTAAAAGTATAATCACTAAAAGTAATATTCCTTCTGTAGATTTTGTGATTAATCCTTACACTGGTTGTCAACATAGATGTATTTACTGCTATGCAGAATTCATGATTCGATTTACAGGTCATAAAGGGGAAAAATGGGGGGAGTTCCTTGATATTAAGAAATACGACTTTGATAAAATAAAACCACGAAAATATAATGGTAAGACCTTATTACTGAGTTCCGTTACAGACCCTTATCTCCCCCTCGAAAAGAAATATCAAAATACTCGAAAGATTTTAGAGAAACTTGTCGAAACAGAAGCAGAACTCTCGATTCTTACGAAATCTAAGCTGGTTACCCGAGATATCGATCTCTTTCAACAATATAAGAACATCAAAGTCGGTATTTCTATTAGCACACTAAATGATTCTTTTGCAAAAACTATCGAGAGAGGAGCATCTAAACCATCAGATCGAATCTCCGCACTTAAAGAGATTTCAGAGGCAGGAATTGATACCTACACATTTATTTCCCCCTACTTTCCTGAAATCACAGACTTTAAGGAACTAATCACCCAGACAAAAGAATTTACTCACGAATATATGTTTGAAAACTTAAATTTCCGCCCCCATAATGTTCCCCGCATTCTTCAAGTAATTAAAGAAAATTTCCCACAACATCTTCCTGTGTATGAAGAATTACGAAAAGATCGAAGTTACTGGGAATCAGTAGAAGTAGCCATAAGGGATTTTTGTAAGAAAGAGAAATTAGAGTACAAAATCGAATTTCATCATGGAGGTTTTTCGAAGACCTAATTTCCCTCAATCACCACATTTAAGATGTCTTAACATTTTTATGAAGATTTAGGTGGAATTCGTTTATGTCATCTGTTGTCGAAGAATTACTGCCAATCGGTAAAGAACTTGATGTCGCTTACACAAGACGAATAAATGAAGAAGGAATGAAACCCTCTGTCGTATTTATCCACGGATTTGGGTCATCTAAAGAGTTTTTTCGATTTGCATTTGATGATCCTTCCCTTAAAGAGTATCCTTTGGTTTCACTAGATCTCATTGGATTTGGAAAAAGTACTAAACACGAGAATTTCAGCTATGAGATGTCAAATCAAGCAGCTATAATGCTTCAAGTGTTAAATCAGTTGGAAATAGATTCATTTCATCTTTGTGGACACTCAATGGGCGGATTAGTAGCTATGGAGATGATCAATCAATCACCTCCCCAAGTACTCTCTTTTATTAATTTAGAAGGAAATCTTACACTTGATGACTGTTTTGTCACTGGAAAAATTCTTGATTATACATATGACGAGTTTTTAGATTCTGGAAGGGGGGAATTCGAACAACTACTGATAGATTATCCTTCTTATCTACAAGAGTTTCAAAAATCATCATCAACTGCTCTCCACAAGAGTGCAGATGATACAGTTAGATTATCAAGGAATCCTCAATTACTAGAAGATTATATTTCCTTACCTATTAAAAAATGTTATATTTATGGTGAGAATAATAAAGGAAAATACCCTGCAGAACAAATCCTATTTAATAGAGGTGTTACAATCTTCTATATAGCTGAAAGTGACCATGAAATGGCAGAACAAAATCCAAGACATCTTTATTCAGTTATTCAGAGTTTTCTTAAGAGGGATTAAATAATGACTGAAATTATTGAATTAGACACAATTAAGGAAATTCTTCAAGATATTGATCCGATCCGACTTATAGAAGAGGGATTTGTTGCATATTCTCAAGGGAAAGTTATTGTTCCTCCTGTAGGGGAAATGACTTTTGATAACCCAGATTATCCTGGAGATTGCCACATTAAATATGGCTTTATTAAAAATGATCTTTATTACGTCATTAAAATTGCGCAAGGTTTTTACAATAATCCGAAACTCGGATTACCTTCTGGTAACGGTCTTAATATCGTATTTAATCAGCAAAATGGAGCTATTGAATGTATTTTATTAGATGAGGGATATTTAACAGACGTTAGAACCGCCAGTGCTGGTGCAATTGCTGCTAAGTATTTAGCCCCGCGGAATGTAAACCGAATTGGAATTCTTGGTACGGGGGTACAGGGAAAAATGCAATTGGAGTATTTGAAAGCTGTAGTTACTTGCAGAAAAGCACTGGTTTGGGGAAGGAATGAAGACTCTCTTCAACAATATCAGAAATCCATGAGCTATGAAGATTTTGATATTGAGACCACTATGAATATTGAAGAAATTACTAATTCCTGTAATTTAATTGTAACTTGTACACCATCAAAAGTCCCCCTAATAACGGTTGATCAGGTACTTAAAGGAACACATATTACTGCTATGGGATCAGATACTGCAGAGAAACAAGAACTCGATTCAACTCTACTTGCTAAAGCAGATCGTGTTATTGTCGATAGTCTTTCTCAAGCTAAATCACGAGGGGAGTGTTTTCATGCATTAAGTAATAATGATATTGAGATAACTGACATCATAGAATTAGGAAACATGATTCTTAATCCAAAACTTCAACGAGCTAATGATGATGAAATAACAATCGTTGATCTGACAGGAGTAGCAGTCCAAGACATTCAAATTTCAAAAGCAATATACGAAGGATACTTATCAAAAAATAAAAAAAATTCGAGCTGATCAGATGAAAATTGAAACATTTGAACTTGAAAGAAGGCAATCTATCTGGGAAAATCGAGTGAAATTTAATTTGACTGAAAGTGGAGTACATCCATATAAACTCACAGAACTTCTTAACCAAGAAGAACAAAAGGAATTACTAACACTTCGTTTAGGTTATGGACAAACCAATGGCTCAGATGAATTACGGTATACAATCAGTCAGATCTATCCTGAATCAGATCATGATAATGTCTTGGTGACAAATGGTTCATCAGAGGCTAATTTTGTAGTGATCTGGAGTTTATTAGAACCTGGAGACGAACTGATATTGATGCTTCCAAACTACATGCAAATCTGGGGAATTGCACGATCGTTTGGAGTAAAAGTACGTCCATTTCATCTGAAGGAGGAGTTAGATTGGCAACCAGATCTAGATGAAGTTCGTGGATTAATTACTCAGAAGACAAAGATGATTGCCGTTTGCAACCCTAATAATCCGACAGGAGCTGTTCTAAGTGAAGATGCGATGAATGAATTGGTAGATCTAGCCAAAAAGGCAGGAGCGTGGTTGTATGCAGACGAGGTGTATCGAGGTGCAGAATTAGATGGGAAAGAAACACCGACATTCTGGGGACGATATGAAAAAGCCATTATTGCTTGTGGTCTCTCCAAAGCGTATGCTCTTCCAGGTCTACGAATTGGTTGGTTATTAGGTCCTAAGTCATTTATTGAAAAAGCATGGTCTTACCATGATTATACTTCAATATCAGCAGGATTTTTGAGTAATTGGGTAGCAACTAAAGCACTTCAGCCTGATAATCGAATGAAAATCCTCACCCGTAATCGAAGAATGTTAAAAGAAAACCTAATTGTTCTTCAAAAGTGGGTCGAGAATCAGGGGGAAAAATTTTCTTTCATCCCCCCGAAAGCAGGAGGACTCGCTTTTTTACGTTATAACTTCTCCATCAACTCAACAGAATTAACTACAAAACTCAGAGAAGAAAAAAGCTGCTTCATTGTTGCTGGAGATTGTTTCGGATTGGATAATTATATTCGTGTTGGAATTGGTTCTGAGAAAGATTACTTTCTCGCAGGACTAGGACTCTTAAGTGAATTGTTGAGTGAACTCTCAGTTTAAGGAAACAACTAGAAGCGTTTAAAACTTCCATTTGTTAGTCAAGAATATCTCGCGTAATTTTTGTTAAAGAGACACAACCAGTCATTAACATCGCTTTGGCTAGTGTTTTCTGTAGAAAATCCATTTGTAGACGAACTCCTTCACTACTTCCACCAATAGCTGCCCTTACGATGTCTCTACCAATGAGAACAGCATCAGCGCCTAATGCGAGCATCTTAAGCACATCATATCCTGTTCTAATCCCACCATCGACCACTATCATGACTCTCATGCCTTCTAGATCATCAACAATTGCAGGTAACACATCAGCAGTCCCGGGAGTGTGGTCTAAAACACGACCTCCATGGTTGGAAACAACAATTGCTTTTACTCCTGCATCAGCAGCTTCCACTGCGTCTTCGACACACATTACACCTTTAATTACAACAGGTAATGAAGTAGAATTTACTAAATCAGAAATATCTTCAGGTGTTTTTCTGAATACGGGTTTATTATTCGTACGCATAGCATAGCTCCCCGCTCCATCAGTATCAACACCGACAGCTGTCGCTCCGCTTTCTTCAGCTTTCTTAAAGAATTGCTTTATAACCGCCTGTTCTCGAGGTTTAACAATCTTAACACCCCCTGCTTTCCCTTCAGCAATGGCATCAAGACCATAAGAATTTTCTAATGAATATGTATAAGTATCTCCACGCCAACCAATCGTTCCCGCATCACGACACCCGTTAATTACTGCATGACAGAACTCTCGTTCTGTGATCACCGAATCTCCTCCAAATGAGTTTACTCCTGATACTGAAGCTGACATAATTGGCATTGAAAGATCTTTACCAAAAAAATTGAACCGTGTATCAGGTTCTGATTGAGCCATCTGCTCACTATCAATAAGCTTCATTTTAAGAGTGAGCTTTCTAAGTGCTAACCAGTTATTATGGAATGAGGCCCCACTGCCAATTCCTCCAAAGCCAAGACGTCTGCCATAATGCTGACCTTGGCAAAAACGAGTTGGACCACCATCACAGTCTTTATACACCATACAAAATTGAGCTGCTTTCAGTTTTTCACGTGCTTTGTTCCGTACATCTTCTAGAGTCATTTGAGTTGTTGTCATATTTATCACAGCTGTTCATTAAGTCTAATGGACTTTTCTTATTTAAACTGGTTAATGAGATTTGTTAATTTTTCCATCGATAGTTCTCGTTGCCATAATGGTCGATTATCGTTTTTGTAAATTTGGATGTTATCTTCGTAGGTGGGCCTTTCATTGATATAAAATACACCTAGTGGTAACTTTCCTTGTTCTAATGCTTTTCCCAGAGCTTCTTTCTGATTATAAGGAGAATAAGAGTCGTCTAGATAGTAAGTATTCTCTCTATACCATTGATACGTATTTATACGGTTGAAACTTACGCAAGGGCTGAATAAATCAATTAATGCGTATCCTTTGTGTGTTATTGCCTTCTTCAATATTTCTTTTGTCTGTTCTGCATGACCTACGAACGCTCTCGCAACAAATGAAGCATTCTGAGCAATAGCAACAGCGATTGGATTAAAGGGAGAATTATATACTCCGAGTGTCTGGACACCTGTTTTTACCCCAATCTGACTAGTTGGAGAAGCTTGTCCTTTTGTGAGTCCATATACCGAATTATCATGGACTATGTTCACTATGGAGGGATTATACCTTATTGTATGCAAAAAATGATTTCCCCCTTCACTATATGTACACCCATCTCCTGAAATTGCAAAAACCTCAAGTTGAGGATTCGATGCTTTGATTGCTAATGCATTAGAGAGATATCGGCCATGAAGTCCATTTATCATATTTCCTTCAATAAAATGGCTGAATTTACCTGCTTGTCCGATCCCAGTGACGATTACGGTA
>JAEOTM010000031.1 GCA_016839815.1 Candidatus Hodarchaeota archaeon | reverse complement strand
TGCTCACTTAGGTCATTATTACTAAGAATATCGTTTGTTATCGTTAGAGGAATTTGGCCTTGGAAAGTCTGCTTGTTTGTTTCAACGATATCCAAATTACCCGCCATATCCCCGAAAAAATCATCAAAACTTTCTGAGATTCCATTACTAAAAGAATCTAATGTTATCTGTAAGGTAATCCCGATTCCTATACCGAATATTGCCAGTAAAGCAATCCCTTTCCTCCGAAAAGTATTTTTTAAGGCAAATTTGATTATTCGTGTTATTGATTTCATTATTTTTCATTCATTTTCATTTTCGTAATATTATTGATTCAATAATATTGAAGTTTAGATAATATTATAAATGTTTGGATACCATTCGTACATAACGGTAATCCAAACAGCAATGACGATTAGTGATCAAGTATGAGTGATTCACACCCTATAAAACGCAGAACCAAGTTTATTCGAGAGTTAGGGGAACTAGCAATTCTTATTCAACTTGCAAAGAAAGAAGAAGGGAGCCATGCATATGAACTATTTGAAGATATCAAAGAGGTCATCTTTCCCCATCAAATTCAACAATTAAAAGACTATAATGAGGTTAGAAAAGGAATATCTCGTTTGATTACGGAATATCCAGCTGATAAGACTGAGAATGAATCTGATTTACAAAAATTTCAGAAAGACTGGGAAAAATTTTGCACGGAGTGTTCTGATACTCCAATGATAAATTTCCTCCTTTCACAGATGAGTGATACCATCCAGCTACAGGGAGTGAAATCTTTAAAGCCTCTTCTTGAGATATTTTCTGCATTAAACAAAAAGATGGAGGGATTGACTGAACATCTCTCATTAAAATCATCGATTTGGAGTAGTGTCACTAATATCTACCCTGTCCTCGGAAGTATAGAAAATGATGGGCTTATTATTGGAAATGAAATGAAAGTAGATGCTAGATATAGAAAAGTCTATAGAATAACAAATTTTGGGTATCAACATCTTAGAAACTCCATCTTCGATATTCTAAACATTTTTACGTTTATACTCCCAAGTACTGGTGAAAAGGTTGACCCACTCCTTTTCTCCCGCTTCATGCCTAGGCCTCCTTCGGTTTTCCGCGAAGCTCAATGGGAAGAGTTATTTCCAAAGATCTCTTTTGATGAAAATCGTTTGAATTTTCTCTTTGAGTCAGATGAAGTACCTTCAGTATTTGAACCCTGGATCCTTTTTATGAGTATTCTGATCATCCAGAATCAGACCGAAATAATTTCTCGGGCGATCTCTAAAACTGGTGTATCAACGGAAGGTTCAATCCATAAACAGTTCCTCTTACGAAGATTCCGTAAGATTCAAACAACCATCTCAGCAGCAATTCAAGCATTAGAAGAAGATTAGTACGTCAAACTTGACCTCACTTCTTGAATAAAGATCAATAGATTGGTATATACCGTAGTATATACTATTCTATTTTAAAGGTGTGTTTGATGTCGGTCATGAGTTGTCTTACTACCAATAAATGAAATGTAAGAGATTTGAGACTACTGGAATTATGATTGAAAAGATACCTACGATAACCTGACTGCTTATGATTCTTACACTCTCCAATTGTTTAATATTGTCATCAATGAGGGTAAGAAATTGAAATTCCTTCTCATTAGAATCGATTTTATCACTCAGGAGTTCTTTAACAAGCTTGTTCCTTAGTATTCTCTTTTCCGTTCTAAAATGATCTAATAACTCCCGTTTCAAAATTGATAACTTTACATAATCCCGTATAAGTTCAAACCATAAATATATAATGTAAAGAATGAGAAAAATTACCATAGTTAACAGAAAGGTGAAAAATCGTTCTGAAGAAGATAGATACGAAAAAGTTCCAATGATTGTGATGAGGAAAAATCCAAGTGTCACAAATAAGAATCTAAAAAAATTTCTGTCAATATTATCATTTAACCATTTTATTAGATCTATTGAATCCCAAGTAAATGGAATCCTTACGAGATACCAAGAATCTTCTTTGAATTCACCGTACTCCTTCAAATTGTCTGGATGGAGGATCTCTTTAGAAAAGTGATCGGAAGTCTTACCTTTGATGAAATTTCGGGTATATATCAATATACCATATAGAAGAAGAATCTCCACGCCAAACAGAAATGTAAAAAAGTAGATTGTATACCCCATTGCCCCCATGTTTTTAATATTTTCCGGGGAAGCAATATCATTAACAAAAACATTCAGTGGTAGAGAAAAAAAATCAATTAGCTTGAAAATAAATACTCCAGTTATTAAAATCCAAACTATAACAAGTATCGGGTATCTCAACCTCTTTAACCTAGGTTCCCCCTTTTCTATAACAGAAATTATTTGATTTGGTAAGAATTCTTTAAGATTCCTAGAATTAGCTTTTTGAGATTGTATCTTGAATTTTAGATCTAGATTTAGGCGTTTCATCCAATTAGATTGGTAATCCAGCTCAAAAATAAGTCTATCAATCATTAACCTTTCCCTAATCTTCGTAAATTTGATATCTTAAAAAATTACTAGAAATAATAAAGCTTTCGGTGGAAAGTTAAGCGTAAAATATTGTACATGTGGAACAACAGTTCGATTCAACCCTCCTCTTACTTTTCCCTATTTATGTTTTCTATGATTAATAGTTTTGTCGCCTTTTTCCGCTTAGATTTGTAGATTTCGATTCGGGATTTCTTAAAACTCCTCTTCTAGATAGTGAAACCTTTAAATAGCCCAATCGAGACAACTAGTACTAAGACAGTTCACGTTAGAAGGATAAGTTATTTTTATCCTAATTACGGGATTTTTAACCCGACAAAACTGTTTTGGAACTCACAATATTAGCAGTTGTGTCTTTTTCTGACTGAACTTGTGTGATTAAAAGTAAAAATTCAAATTAAACCCATAGAAGAGCTTAATCAAGTATGAAAAGTTGTGACTTGAAATGAGTCCCGTATGTAAAGAGTGTAAAAATTATGTAATGGCGCTTCCTTGCCCTCATTGTGGAGGGGATCAAGCATATACTGAACGTACACCTAATGAAATTAAACCTATAATACCTTTAGATTTACAAGAAACATTCCAAGAACCTCCTCCATCGAAGAATCAACTAAATCTATTAAACAGCACTTCTTCTCAGTCCACTCTTCTTCTTCGTCCTGAAATTCCTGTTAAACCTCCTCAAGTCCCTCCACCTCCTTCTTTGAAAAATCCTCCTCTGCCACCCCCTAGTAAAACTACTATATCATCTTTATCCCCCGTAATTGACTCCCTTCGAGATCCTCCTAGTCAGGAACAAGAAATAACACCTGCTCCCACCGTACCCCCTTCAAAATCATCAATCTCAATGCCTAAAAATAACTTAGACAATACTAATCCTCAAGTAGATAATCCCTCACATTTTAAACTACTAGAAGCTCATATCAAACAGATAGATTCTCGTCAGAACCAATTCGATTCGCAAAATAAAAAAGTCCATGCCGAGGTTAAAGAGATCGACAAAAAACTCAAAAAAATCGAAAAAAGCCTGAAAATTCTATTAAAAACGAATCAAAAACTAGAATCCGTTCATAGGAGTACTTCTAAAGATCTAAAAAAGATTATCTAAATTTAAGAAATTTGTCGGCAATTTGAAGAGAGTTCCTCGCACGAAAAGAAGTTGTGCTGGATGAAATTATGTTGACTTTTGCTGGAGGTCATATGCAATAGCGGAAAGGATAGCTACAAACATTAACGCAATCGATGTTATACCGCATATCCATTGAACACCATAAGTCAAATCCGCATCCAAGACCCATAGTAGAGGATACCCAACAATGGCAATCTCTACCCCCATCCAGAAGATTATCACAAGTGCAGGAATTACCCATGGCCATAATTTGACCAGAAATTTTCGTACACGATCAGAGAGATGTCTCTCCCACCATGTTAATGGTTTGTTGATTCTTGTGGCAGTAATTGTGGCAAAGATAGCAAGAAATATTGGGCCATAACCACCTCCCACCAACCATAGGATGATTGAGAGAAGAAACAGAATTTTTGCTCCATATTTCTTTTCTATAAACACTAATGCCCAAATTGTGACAAATACCCCAAAGATCATCGCAAAAATTCCTGTCCAAAAATAGTTTGGAATAACTGAGATTGCCGTTTCAGAGGCATACTCCCAAATCCTTTGCTCAGGACCAATAGCGTCTATCCAGATACTCTCAGGTGTAACATTACCTTGAAGAAGTTCTAGGAATCCATGTTCTATACCAGCTAATCCAACCAGTACTCCCAATGTTGAGGAAGTCACTCTTATTGCACTAAAATCCCGCCAATTTAACCAATGATTTTTAGAGTTCATTTGTCTCAACTTTCCTTAGATGTTTTCTTAAAATTTTAAATCAATTGCTAGTTGAACTATGATAGATCATCGAATACCTGATTAGTGATATGTTTATACACGAAGCATTTAAACTAATGAATTTTGGCCCCGAGAATAAGGAAAATCTTCGAATCTATAATTAGAATTTATTGGAGTGATCATTATGAATTTATTGGAGTTAACAGGATTGGAAGAAATACTTTTGGGTTTGTACCTGATGGCACACGGCGGAATCCATTTGATTTTTCTTTTCAACTTTTATGATGAAGAGAAAAACGTGTATACAGGATGGTCAGGGCGATCTTGGTTATTAGAGAAAGGTTTATCCTTGAAATTAACGTCGTATATAGGAAAAATTACTTGGGTTGTGATTACTATTCTTTTTATAGTAAGTGGTCTAGGAGTTCTTGATTTTCTAGTTCTAGATGATTATTTAACCCTGTTGATAATACTGACTTCCACTCTTGCCACTCTAGCATTTATTGTATTCTACAATGGGCTATCTCCCACACCTTACCATTGGATACTTGGAGTTGTCATCAATTTGGTACTGATATTCTTTTTAGTCGTCTTTCCTAACGATATTGGATTTTTATTACCAAGTTTAGTCGCAATCTTCTTGTGGGGTGTACTCTTTCATTCCAAAGTTATTCCTCATACGAGTTCCTAAATCCACTAAATTGAAACAGGTTGGTCTTTCATGAAATATAAATTCGATCATGATATACAGGTAGAACGTACAGGAGAGAATCGATTTGAAACAGAGATTACCAGTGATTGGAACATAGTAGCTCCGAATGGGGGATACTTGATGGCAATAGCAGGAAATGTTATTGCAGGTCTCTCTGATTACAAAGTTCCGTTATCAATGACTGCATATTATCACAAACCAACAGCTCATGGTCATGCGAAACTGACTGTTGACCGTGTTTTAAAGAGTAAGAGGACAATTACAGTGACTATTTCATTGATTCAGAAAAATACCGTAGTTATTTCTTACACAGGAATGTTCACTCAAAAGGATGCATTCAGTGGAATGACTCTGGTTCAAAAACAACCTGAATTACCTGATCCGTCTGAATGTATCGAAATCACTCGTCCTTCCTTACCTTTTTTCAAACAAGTGAGGTTGTTAGTACCCCGTGATCAGCTGGATTGGTTGCAAGGAATAGAAGGAAGAGAAACCGTCTTTTCTGGGTACTTCAGTTTTCAGGATAATCGGCCAATGGACTCACTTGCAGTATTACTGTTTGTGGACGCAACCCCTCCTCCCATTCTACGACAAACAGGCCATCTAGCATGGGTTCCAACCCTTGAACTTACAGCTCAAATTAGAAATATTCCCTCAGGTAATTCTTTAGGTTTTATCTCGAAAACGTGTTTTACTACCAATGGGCTTACAGAAACAGATATTGAACTTTGGACTGAAGAGGGAAAGATTATTGCTCTCGGACGACAACTTGCTTTTATAAAGGAAAACGTTTAGTGTTAATCGAGAATTGATTCTTCCCTCGGAATTGATAATCGTGTGACGAAACGATATCATATCTAACGTGTGATGCATTCCAGATCCTTAATGTGCTACATTGCACAAAATCATTCAATTCTTGTGTAATTATTTACATTGATTACAAATATTACTGAATTGGGTCCTAGGGGAATTGAATCTATTCCTAAATAATATGATTTCCCACAAATATCTCTAAAAACTCTTTATTCTGATTTTTCTGCTTATCCTAATATGCATATGCTGTAAACTCTGTACACGTCAGACTTATAAAAGAATTATGAACTAAGTCTACACGAGTGATCCTATGAGTGAACTACTCAAAGACTTTAAGGATCTTTATGATGTTATGAAGCTGTGTTATCAATGTGGTGCCTGTGCTGGTAAATGTCCCATCTTTAGACGTTATTCTAATTTCAATCCTCGAAGAATTATGAAAAAACTTCTTCTTGGTGAATTCAATAAAGAGACACTTGAAGAACAACAGATTTGGTTCTGCAGAATGTGTTCTGCTTGTAGTACTCGCTGTCCCCAAGGTATTGATGTTGGTCATGTTATACAGCAACTAAAGCATCTTTCGATAAGATTATCCAATGCTTCGGCTGAACGAATCAAATCACAGAAAGTTGTGATTCACTAAGAATAGACTGCATAAGTGCTTATTTATCCAAATACGAATCTAGATTCAGTTCTGATATTAAAACTCATATCTCTTGATCTTATTTATGAAAGTGGATTTGACCCCTTCTAGTTGATTTTGATGATAATCAATTATAATTTGGGGATCTTTTAGTAGATGTCCTGTTAGAACTGCAACGATATTCTCTGAAGGTAAAATATTCCCCTCATCCACTAATTTCTTTATTCCTGCTAACGTTGAAGCAGATGCCGGCTCACAGCCTATCCCTGCACCATCAATCAATGCTTTCGCATCTAAAATCGACTGATCAGAGACGCTTGTCGCTATTCCACTGGTAAATCTCAATGCCTCGTGAGCTTTTGAATGACTCACAGGATTTCCTATATTTATTGCAGTTGCTATGGTCTGTGGATTATATTCAGGTTTGTATTCTCCACTTGCCCAATATTTTACGAACGGATCCGATCCGCTTGCTTGGACAGCAACCAGCTTTGGAATTTCCTCTATCAGTTCCAATTCTTGTGCTTCTTTCAGAGCCTTTCCAAATGCAGATGTATTTCCTAGATTACCAGCTGGAACCACAATCCAATCTGGTGGTTGCCAGGTAAGATTCTCCAGTAGCTCAAGAATTATGGTTTTCTGTCCTTCGATACGCCAAGGGTTAATGCTATTTAGTAAATACCTACCATCTCTCTTAGCTAGATCAAGTACATATTCCAGTGCTAAATCGAAGGTTCCTTTTACCGTATAGACCTCAGCTCCATAAGCTACTGCTTGAGATAATTTTCCAAAAGCTATTTTTCCTTCTGGTAGAATCACCACGGCCTTAATACCAGCATATGAAGCATAAGCTGCTAAGGATGCTGATGTATTCCCTGTTGAAGCACAAACTACCGTATGCATAGCTAGACGTTTAGCTTCAGAGATACCAACGGTCATTCCCCGATCTTTAAACGATCCTGTTGGATTTTCTCCCTCATGTTTAAAGAGGAGGTTTTTACACCCTGCATAATCAAGTATACGTTGCGAAGCGTTATATAATCCTGTATTCCCCTCACCTCTCATTATTATTTCATTCTCAGGAAATTCAGGATGAATTATAGGTTTGAACCGCCATACTCCTGAAGGATGATGTTCATATTTCTTTAGGTCATTTCTCGGGGTAAATAGTGTCCAATCATGGTTTACTTCAAACAATCCCCCACAGGAACATCTCATTCTTCCTGATGAAATGGAAGAAGTAGATTTGCATTTGATACAGTTAAAAGTGGAAACTTCGGGCAAGGACTTTTGCTCCATCATTATTTGGAAGACCTATTCTGACCGTTACTTGCTTATGCATCTCAAATGCTTCTGCCATTGCCTTTCCTATATTTTTCACATCAGAATCTTCATCTGCAATCGCGAAAACAGTTGGTCCAGCTCCAGAAATTGAGCAACCATAAGCCCCTGCATCTAATGCTGCTTGTTTAACTTCGTAAAAATGAGGGATTAATTTTGCTCTGACTGGTTCAATGATGGGATCAACAATCCCTTTACCCATTAATTTGAGATCTTTTTTAATAATTCCTGCCATTACTAACCCCGCATAGCCAGTACTATGAATTGAATGTTGTAGCGGGATTTCTTGAGGGATAATTCTTCTAGCATCCGCTGTCAATATTGAAATGGGTGGTGTGGCGAGGATTATTCGTAATTCTTTGGGTAATAAGAATTTAGAATAGAGTAGCGGGTTTCTAGATGAAGGAATTACAATAAATCCTCCAAAAAGTGATGGTGCGACGTTATCTCCATGAATTCCTCCATCAATAGCTTCTTCTGCTACAATACATCCTTCCAATAATACTGATTCTAAATTCTCAATAGAATTATTAAGGAAATGTGCAACAGCTTTTACTCCGGCAGCTGCACTTGCGGCACTACTTCCAAGACCAGTTCCAATACCCATCCCCTTTTCAATTTTAAACTCAACTCCAAAGTCAGCATTTACTGTATTTAGTACAAACTGGGCCGCAATACTAGCTGTGTTTTGGTCTGCTTCCAATGGTAGTTCTGGGAGATTAGTCTTACTAATAATAACTTTCTTAGGTCTGTCATCTAATTTTCTAGCTTTAATGATATCTACAGGTGAATCAACAGCTAACCCATAAACATCAAATCCTGGTCCAATATTAGCAATTGTCGCTGGTGCTGAAACAACTATTTTCTCCATGGTAACTTCACCCATTATTCTCTATACTTATCTAAGAAAAGTTTTAACATGAATTTTTGGATCCTTTGTTCACTTTGAATATGGAATTTTTTTCCTTGTATTTTTCAAGAGAGATATGCTATTCCTATCTAGTTGTGCGTTTGAAGGCGTTTTTTTGGTTTTTTTATAGTTGGACTCAAAAAAACTATCCACTTACTCAGATGGTATATCGGATTTGTGTATCTCGAATGTAAAGCAAAATTTCTGCTGATAGCTTTGTCAAAAGGGCATGAGCTTGAGCTGTTAACCCCAATCTAGTGATTATATTAAGAGCAAGACCATTTAACAGATCTAACATGTAAAATTCGTTCAAAATCGATTCTAACCAATGTAAGAAGAAAAGTTGGTAAGGAGGTATCTTATTAGTAGAAAACCATACTGCATTTCTTTGACCCACCTTATATAATTGTCTCATCATCTGAAAACGTATATGACGATTGTTTCCATGATGAGAGTGATAATCTTGGGCTTGTTCCAGCAGTTTTTGTCGAAGATTTGTAAATTCAATATTCATTTCACCTGATATTCCCATTACTGCATCAGAAATACTGAAATGAATTAAATAGGCCTGTTCAATCGAATCAAGTAGGCTTGTAAAGAGCTTTTTTAAGTCACGAATGACTTCACTGGTTGAGTCAGCATTATTTTGATAGATACACCCCCCAAATAAAATGAGGGGTTCACGATCAGGAAATTGACTCTGAGAATACAAAAAAGTTTTAGGATCCTCAATGATACCCATATTGTTCAGGGATTCTTTCTTATATACCCTTTTGAAGTTATCTAAATTTAATATTAATAGTTGTGAAACTTTCGTTACCAGTGTTTTTATAGAGGTCCAGTAGAGGGTTGTGTAGATTGTTGAAAGAAATTAAGTTTGATCAGTTACTTTTTTCTTCCTGATCTTAATGATAATATCCTTCTTGAGATCCTTCTATCCATTAGAACGGATAGTTATGGCAATTAGACTGCATAGTCTTATGGTAGTGCTTTAACAAGCTCTTTGTATTCTTCAGTTGGTATTGCGACTAATGTTTCAGTTGTTATCGCCCCTGCTGAGGCTATAGTAATGATTGCTTTCATCGCTGCCTCGTTACTTGGAGCTTCAACAATTGAAACGAAATCAAATCTACCCATGGTTAAGTAGAAATGTTTGATCTCTCCTCCAAACGAATTTGCCACTTTTTGGGCAGCTTCTAATCGCTTGGGTGAATCCTTCATATTTTTGATTCCCTCTTCAGTATATTTCCCCAGAATTATATAGTGCATTTTTACACCTCCAAATTTAACAGAGTACCTTAGATTCAAGGATATTTAAATGCTTCTTTCAGTGAAAAGGAGGTACTTTTTTCTCGATATTCCACATCACTAGAAGAGATACCATTGGTTTCCCCACAAAGTATTGCTTATTAAGAGTCATAATTAGCATACGAAGGGTATCTCCACTCCACATTCTGGACACTTTCCCAATTCAAGATTTTTAGATGAAGTAATTTGATATCCTGATCGTTTGACGAGTAACGATTGGCAGTGGTGGCAATATGTATTCTCTAATGGATGCCCGGGAATATTTCCTAGATAAACATAATGCAATCCACTTTCTTTCGCAATTGAATGCGCAGTTTCTAAAGTAGTAATCGGTGTTGGAGAAACATGAGTAAATTGATAATCTGGGAAAAATCGTGTGAAGTGTAATGGGATATTATCACTGATAGCAACTAATCGATTAGCTACCTCCATGTAGAAGTCAAGAGTATCATTTACAGAAGGAATAATCAAACATACGACTTCCACATGCACTTTTTGACTGATTGCATAGGAAATATTCTCCCATACCTTGTTGACATCAGCTTTGCAATATTTAGCAACGGTGAATTCATTTCCTTTTAACGTGACACTCGTTCCAGATAAACCTGATTTTATTAAGATATTTAATGCCTGTTTAGACATATAGCCATTTGTTACAAACATTTTATATGTTTTAGGATTTAAAAGATTGAATATATCAACTGCGTATTCTAGGGATAATGTGGGTTCATTGAAGGAAACAGAAATACCTGTTATATCTTTTCCACCATCAATCTTGTGTGAAATCTCTTTTGGTGAGGTAAAATTTGCTTTAAATTCTTGCGGATTTGTTTTACTAATACTCCAATTTTGACACCATGGACATTTAAAATTGCATGAAACACCTCCAATGGTTAATGCATAAGATCCTGGATAATAATGGAATAACGGTTTCTTCTCAATTGGATTTATAGAGTATGAGGACACTAATCCATAGTTGAATGAATATAAGATTCCATTCTCATTCTTCTTGGTTTTGCAATAACCCCAATTTCCATCATGTATTGTACAATGATGTGAACAAGTGTTACATTTTACATTCTTGTCATCTAAGCGGTGGTATAGGAATGTTTCTTTCCTAAATGGGTCTGGATTAGCATTAGATATCATAAAGAATAGTCAACTGTTATCTTTTTGTTTCTAGATAATTCTTCTTTGACACTTATTGATAATTGTCCTGATCTAGGAGTTGTTGACTTATAAAGGTTAGATCTTAATTTACATTTTTTTCGTTATTTGTTAATTTCTCACGTACATTCACCAAAGTTGACAATATCTCCCTCTTCCTCTCCGTTACTTCCCTCAATATGTAGTTATAAGTTATTACGACAAAGAAGGATCGAAGGTCTGTTAGGGCTATGATAAAGGTAAAATTCTAAGATTTCAAACCAGATATAATATCTCACCTGGAATATAATAAAACTAGAAACTAATTTGATCTGTACTGTCCTGATAAGGAGCACTTCTTCCTCATTTTTAACAGTGAATTTAAAATGGTTGGATTTTAATCATCCTATCCAAAAGTTTTATCTCAAAAGTGAGAAAAGATAGTTTTGATGATTAAAAATGCCAAATAAAACACCAAGTGAACCCCTGTGCCAGAGTTGCGCATATCCACTGGCTACAACGGAAAAAGGATCAGAAGCTGATGGATCAGTAAGTGAGGATTATTGTGGAGATTGTTATCATGATGGCGAATTTACTGAGGAATTGACACTGAAGGAAATGATTGAGAAGAATATACCTACTACTGTGGAGAACCTAAATCTGACCATTGATGAGGCAAGAAGTTATTTAGTTTCTCTCATGCCGACCCTAAAGCGATGGCAATCAGCATAATTCAGATTATCAGACTAACGTAAGTTTAAACTTTTTAAAAGAGAAAAATCTTTTAAAAATTAAGAGATTCACAAAAACCAATTCATATGATTTATGAGGTGTTAACGATTTCTGGAAATAAGGAAGAGAAAAATCACAATTTTTGGACACGAGACAAATTTTATGGACGAACTGGGTTTTTACTCATTTCGGTAACGATAGTTGCGGCATATGGAATCGGTGGACAAATTAGAAATGCTCTTTTTGGCACTCCAGAGTATTCAGGTCATCAAACACCACTCGAGGGTGTAATCTTTATCTTATTCTTTGCCGGGGGAACGTTTCTAACCATTACATTAACCGATCTAGTTGGTGTCCTTAGTAATAATTTACTTAAGGATCTAGCAAATAAAGAAGTAATTACTCCCGATCTTAGGGATAGATCGATCCGAATTATCTGGAGTAAATGGGTATATCTGCTTGCTGGAGTTTTCTATATCTTCTCACTTATCTCATTGTTTGCATTGGTTATAATTGATAAATATGATGCCTATAATACCATTGGGTCATTAATTGTACAAATTGTTGCCTCAGTCATTATTGCTGAATTTCTGTGGGTTGTATTCATGACCGCATTAGCAATTCTTATTCTTCCTTCGAAGAAAGGCCTTATACTTAATGTATTCTCGGGAGATAAAGCAGGTGGTCTTTCCCCAATCGCAAATTACTTGTTAAAAGTCTCTTTACTCATTACTTTACTCGGAAGTACTTCGATCTATTGGGGAACTCGGTCAACAACAGAGGCAGGTTTAATCGCAAGTATACTCTACTTGCTGGGAGTTATCGCTTTACCTATCATCTACTTTATGATCCCATCCATCGGCTTGAATCGTTTTATGAAAGCAGAAAAATTTGAAGTTCTTAATGAATTGGCATTAAAAATGACAGATGCGTATGAAACTCTTAAAAAATCCCCTGATTCAATAACCGGCGACTATCTTGAGCAGATTCAACTAACCCAAGTACTTTTCAACCAAGCGTCAACCATGCAAGAATGGCCCTTTAGTTTTTCAGGATTACGCAATCTCTTAACATCCTTTCTGCTACCCATAATTGTTTTTCTAATCACAAATTATGAGCAAATCCTATCATTTTTGAACATCTCATGAATCTGGAGATTGGATAAGAAACTAAAATTATTCCCAATAAAAAAGAATATTTCTTGAATCAATAATTTCCCAAACTATTCTAATAGGACTAAGCATTTAAAATCCACTTTCGAATTGTCGGATGAGATGGGGGTTAAATTTCAGCCCTGTTTGCATTGGTGTATACATTTTTATTCGGATTTCTTCTATGAACCTCGCCAGATAGAAGCACAGGTGTTTAAGAATTTGTCATGGATCCAAGAGTGGTTTAGTAGAAAGCGTTTGCACGTTTGGAATGGTCTCAGAAAGTTCAACAAAAAAAGAATAAGGAATCATTTAGTCCTTTTTACTCTAGTCAATATTCTCTGGATAGTCTTTCGAACAGGTTCCAAACCATCAAGAATTACCTACCCATGTCAAAAAGCTGCTGCAAAAAATATTTCCCTTTCAATAAGCACACTAGTCCCACTTTCAATATCTACCCCTTTCATTCCAAAAAAATGGAAAATTTCTCCTAAATCGGTAATAGTCATATTAACAATTTTAGTTCTTGGAGTGTCTTGTGGGGAACTTCTCCTAAGATCAACATTACCTAATCCTTCACAGGATCTTTTCTTGAATATCGAATCCAAATCTGCAATAGATTCACCTACATCGGAGATT
>JAEOTM010000026.1 GCA_016839815.1 Candidatus Hodarchaeota archaeon | reverse complement strand
TCGGCAATAGTGAATAATATCTTCCGCTTCACTCACTACATTTTTCTCACGTGAATGTTTGCAAGTTTCGCAAGGCCCATCACAAACGATTTTCGATTCATATTCAGAGGTGACTTCCATTGGTTGTTCATTTTTACCTCTAGTCATTCATTTTTAAAAGCTATCCCATACGTAAATTTGGAATTTCCTCAATAAAAAACTGCTTTCTTTTAACCATGAAAAATTGGTAGGAATAGGGGAATATTAGGGTGTATATATATGAAATCAGAGAGTGATGATTGAAGATGAAGATGTCAACCCATAAAAAAACTAATGTAACCATTCAAGATTATCTTGAACTCTTTGATAAGGCATGGATGGTGGAGTTTGATGTGAACGATTTCGGGGCATCATTATCTGCTCTCCTCGAACTCCCCATTCAGATTTACAGCTCCCAAGCACATGATTTTTTTTTAAAATTCATTGACGAGCTACTTAGAAGTGCTTCAATCAGTTTTGTAAAGAGAAAGTTGAAAATATCAGACAAGATGAATATTGAACTAGCATTAGTTGGGAACTGGAACAATATTCAGCTAGCGATTCCTTTATGGATTTTAAATGACGTATTATTCGGATTTGAGATAATTTCAGAAGAGGAATATGAAATACTAGATTCATTTCAATTAAAATGGATATATTCTGATTTCTGTCGCAATCGTCAGCAAAGAATATCTGATAAAGAGATTTGTTTTTCCACCTTGTCAAATAGCTTATTTAACAAAAACACTATCTATTTTGGGATTCATCATTCAACCATTTCAATCGCTAATCACAATTTTTCCTCAGAATTAGCCTTCTTTGAAAGAATTGCAAACACGTTTATTCCTGAAATTGATGATGATTCATAGAATATACTAAATCCATTGATAAGGAATAAGTTTGAATTATTAATTATCCACAAATGAAAGGGGATAAAGATTGATAATATTTTGTTTAATGGGAGAAGAAGTAGATTCATAAACTATTCATTTTCATTCATCTCTCTTTCTTTGAAAATTTATGAACAGGTATGAAATTAATTAATATAACCTTTCTGTTAACAATAAGAATACCATTACGAAGGGGACTGAGCAAAATGAGAAAAACAGTACTTATAATGAAAAGTATAATTGTATTAGGCTTCCTAACATTCCAGATACTTACTTTAGTAGCAATTGTACCTGCTGAAGGAGATAGTTTAGCACAGGTAGGTATACTTGGAGAAAAAAATAATCTAAATAATCAAAATAATGATTCGTCATTAACTATCCTTGATCCAACAGGAATAACCGCAGGATATAAAGTAGAGGAAAATTCTACTGAAATCTTTGAATTGCGTGGTTCTCGTAGTCAAACAGCGCAACATTTTTACAATCCTCAGACAAAGCGCTATACCTATCGCTCTGCTCAGCTGGTTCAAAAAACAGGTGTGTATGAGGATACGGTATGGGTAACTGCTGGAGAATACCCCACTAATTTCTTTCTTCGATTGCAAAATGATGAATTACTCTTTTTTGAGAATACAATTGAGATAGAAACGTATCTATCTACCATAGATAAAACAACCATCAATATGATGGGAGTGGAAAGTTATAGCGGAGCCATGGGTTTTGCGGTCAATCTTGAAGATAATACCGCTGGTCATGGTCAATATTTGTACTGGCCTCGTCTACGAGATGGAACAATAACTGCTTATGATATGCCTCTTTACACAATTTTCCCTCATTTATTTCTTCAGAGTGGTTTCTTAGAAACTGAACAGATCCTTACTGATCAAGCGTTGCTTGAGGATCCTATATACGGCAGTCAAGATATCCGTGAGAATCTTGAGGTGTTCATGACCTCTACCGAGTTCGGAGTATACTATACAGCTTCGAGCATTACCATTCACGATTCTACCTGGGATGTAAGACATGGATTCAAATATCGGTTAGACGACCAGCGATTTCATATGATTACAGAACTAAAATGTTTAGATAGCGATTTTACAGACGTTGGTTTAACCTATGATATCACAAGTACAGTTCAAAGTGAGAATACCTTATTTGCACCAATGGAGTATATTTTATCAAACGAGACTAGCTCAACACAAGTTTCAGCGCAAATTGACTGGACAGCAGAGCAATTGGTTTTAAATTATTCGTCTAGTGTCCGCTTTGTTGCAGAAAATAACGAACAATTTCAGTTTGCATTTGATGATATGGAGCTGGCGGGATTTACAACGAAGGAATTAGGTGTTCAGAACCTTCAGCTACCAGATGGACGGGTTGAAAATGTGCTTTGTGCAGGAATGGCTAATTATGGAGCCTATTCTGCGGGAACAGCCGTGATTATTGATCCAAATATTTCGGTCCAGCCAACTGATAATTATGATCTCATGTATGAAAATGATACTGCCTGGATTACTTCCTATACATTCGCTGATATTGGTCATTATTACTTTAATCGGGGACAAACTGTGGAATGGGAACGCAAATCGTTTGTTGCTTGGGATACCAACATTTCAATGGCAATTGAGGATATATCGATCGTTTCTTGTCAATTGTATATTGATTACGAACAAGTTGAATCTGGTGAAGGGGTAACTGCAACAGTGTATAATGTGGGTGGCAATGCCAATTCCAATACTACAAAAGAAGATTCAGAAGGCTATGAGCTAGGCACGAATGAAAATGAAACCGGAGTGCTTAACAATCCAGGGTCTGGTTCTTACAAGACTCTAGATACCACAAAAATGGAGATTTTGCTTGATTTTTGGGCAAACAATCGTGATAATGATGAAGGATTTGTATCATTTCGCTTTAAAGGATGGAATACGGATGCTGGAACAAATGATCGAATTCGCTTCTTTGATTCTCAATATGGTTCAAATGAACCCAAATTAAATTTTACTTATAATCCCAGTACAGTTGAAATTTCTGGATATATCACCGATAATACCGCTTCAAATGCTATCGATGAAGCAGGCATTGAGTTATATCTTGGTAGTGAATGCATTAATGCTTCCACGTCCAACAGCTCGGGTTATTATGCATTCACCCTCAACGAATCTACATTGGTTCATAATTTATGGGTGTGGCATACAGATTATGAACGGCAAAATTTGACGTTCAGTCCATCAACCAATCAAACATTGAACTTTTCGTTAGTCCCCCTGATAGTGCCTACTCAATCTGAACCTTATGGTTGTAACAGTCCAACTGACTTTACAGATCCGGATACTAGCTGGACCAACGAATCGTACGCCTATGCGTTAGGTACTGATTATGCGATTGGCGAAACAACTAACAAAAGCGTCTATTATACCGATTTTGACTGGAATGTGTCCAGTCTAGTGACGATCCAAGGTGTATATGTTTATATTCATTGGCGGCCTTCCTTTGATGATCAGCTTCATGTTACCTTGCATTGGAATGCCGCCTCCAGCAATTCGAGTTCACAAACGTTAACTGCCTCAAATTGGACCTTGAGCTATGTAAACTTCACAAGTGCCACCACTTGGACTACGACTAAAATTAATAGTCCATATTTTAAGGTTGAGATTAAGAAATATACTAGTTCTTCAGGCTATGAGGATGGCCTCTTGGTGGATTGGGTAGGTACAACGGTTGAAATCGACTGGACAAGTTGGATGTATCCCGCAACCATCAATGATAACGGATGGGTCGATGAGGATAATATTTCCGCGGATGACGGTCATCTAGCTACATGTAGTTCCGTGGGTTTAGGTTATTACATTGAAGGTGCCAGTTTTCCATACAATGAATCTGGTGACCGATATATTCATTCCCTCCAAGTAGCTGTTGAGGTAAAACATAACGGCCCATTCTGGGTAGCAAATCCTCAGATTCAAATTAGTGCATATTATGATGCCGAATGGCACGAGTATGGCTCCTTTACTGTCAATGATGTATGGGAGACAAAAGTACAGAGTTTTCTCACGTTCATTGATCCTCCTAACGATATTAAAGTTCGAGTGTATATTTCCAGTAACACCGATTCGCAAGAGGTGCAAATTGATTATGTCAAATGTCGAATGGTGGGTTTTATCAAAGCTGACCTAGATTTCAGCGAGCTAGGAGATCCGGAGACAAGTCATCCAAACGCAACTGGATCTACTTCTAGTCTCGGATCAGATTGGGGCCGTCATCCTAACAATGAAACCGTGATAATTGAAGCTAATTGTATTGTTTATGAAGCGTATGGTTCAAATGTAACTGCTGCTGAAGCTGCTTATGCATTATGGGATTATGTTCATAGTCACTGGAATTATGAGAACAATATGACAATTTATAATGATATATACACGATTACTCATCTAGAGGATGGGAATTATACAGGGGCATGCTATGCATCTGCGATACTACTAAGTGGATTAGCTCGTGCTATCAAAATTCCTACAAGAATTATACTTCTTGATTTTAAAGCCAGTTTTTCGGAGCATCTGTTTGTAGAATTCTATTTAAACGATACAGAACATAATGGGTGGGTTACAGCAGATGGTACTTTTGATGTGCCTGATGGATATGGTTGGTATGATTGGGATGATCTGATTGATGGTTGGGCTCAATCTTGTCACTGGAACACCTCCTATGATCCAATATTTGGCCCAGATGCAGATCTTGAAAGAATCCGTTGGGTGTATGAGGTTCTCAATGAGACTAAGCCTTTAAAATGGATAGGTTATTCCGCGATATCAAAAGAATTTTCAGATGATCCAGACTCCGATTGGACAACTTGGGATGATTATCAAATCGTTTTTAATTGGGAAAGTTGAGTATATAATCCCTCAACTCCTTTTTTTTAAAGAGTCCAAAACCAGCAGAGTAATTGAAAATTTTAATCCTTTCAAAAAAAGCAAGAGTTCCTCTTATTCACTTTTGCATAAACTTAAATAGACTTTAACCTGATAATTCAAATTAGAATTAAGTATTATTTTGTATTTCACCTTCAATTGTGGTTTTAAGTTGTTTAGACCCTCGAAAGCCCTTTTTCTTATATATTTAGTTTTTACGTTGATGTTAGGGCAATTAAGTTTCAGTTTGAATTCTTCTAAGACTCTTTTGCATTCATCTGGATTAGAAAATCTAAACCCAGGGAATCCAAGGGTGAATTGGAATCGAACATATGGGGGAAGCAGTACCGATGATGCTTACGATCTTATCCAGACCATGGATGGGGGATTTGTCCTTGCTGGACATACTTGGTCCCAAGGAGCTGGTCTTGCAGATATGTGGATAGTGAAAACGTATAAAAATGGGATAATGCAGTGGAATAACACTTACGGAACATTTTCATACGAATTCGCTTATACTATAGTGGAAACTCAGACTCAAGAGTTTTTGCTAGCAGGATCCATAAGAACATATAAAGAATCTATTAACAAATGGCGTGAGGACCTCTGGCTTATAAAGACTGATAGCAAGGGGGACATGCTATGGAATCAGACGATTGGAGGAATGGGATTTGAGGAAGGGTCAGTACTTATTCAAACAATTGATGGAGGTTTTGCCCTTGCCGGGTACACTTCCTCCACTGGTGGAGGGAATTGGGATTTTTGGCTTATAAAACTTGATGAAAATGGATTTGTACAATGGAATCAAACATATGGAGTATTAGGAACTGAAAAACCAAACGCGCTACTCCAAACAAGTGATCAAGGCTATTTACTCGCGGGTTACAAGTACACCTATGTGCTTCCCCATATTACAGGTGATGCTGAAATATGGCTTGTGAAAACAGACATGAATGGAAAAATGCAATGGAATCAGACCTACGGCGGATCCGGAGATGAAATGGCCTATGCGCTTATCGAAACTAGGGATGGGGGGTTTGCGCTTGCAGGAGATACCTCTTCATTTGGAAGTGGATCTGAAGATATGTGGTTGGTGAAAACTAATTCGCATGGGATAATGGAATGGAATCGAACCTATGGGGGATCTGGAAGTGAAAGAGCAGAAGCTCTCCTCTCCACTAGCGATGGAGAGTATTTATTAACGGGATACACTTATGAAGCTGGAGATTCAGATGCGTATATAGTAAAAACTAATAGTACCGGTGATGTTTTGTGGGACCTAACTCTTGGGGGGGAAGGAAATGACCGTTTTAGAGATGTAGTACAAAACAAAGAAGGGGATTTCTTTCTTGCGGGTCGCACAGCCTCTTTTGAAGCAGCAAGCTATGATTTTTGGTTTGTAATGATAGGAAAACCTAGTGATCAACTGATCCCAAATAATGTCATATTTGGAGGAATCTTTTTGACTGGTATTTCCCTAGGAGTAGCTGTCTTAGTCCTCTTCCAAAAAAAGAGATAACTATAAATTATATTATCAAACAATCAACTGTTAGAGACATTCAGGATGAAACGAGGAGGCAACTGTAAATATATTCATTTGAAATTTAAGATTGGGTTGCTATTAATGGCAACAAAGTTCAGTATTAACTCAAACCAAAGTCAATTTTTAATATAGCCTTCAATAACATAGATATTCTTCCAAATTCTTGTATTTATGAATTCCCTTTTATAAACCTTCTTAAGCAGCGTTTAACAAGTAAGACTTCTGCTAGGGAATTGCTAGACTCGTACGAGACAAAAGAAAGCCTAACATTGAATAGAATATTAATATCCCTGAGATTAAAAATGAAAAAGGAAATTGATAATTGAAGCTAATTGTATTGTTTATGAAACATTTGGCTCAATTCCAACCGCAGTGGAAGCAGCAGAAGCACTACAAGAGTATGTTTATGATCTCTGGACCTTCGTTTCATCGGAAATCTACTCAGATCTGTATTTAATACAGAATAAAGAATCTAGCAACTATATCGGGGCATGTTACAGTGCTGCTAATCTACTCTCTGGTCTGGCTCGTTCTCTCAGTATCCCTACCCGAATGATTCTTATGGATGCTGAAGGAAATGAAGAGCATGTATGGGTTGAATTCTATTTAAATGATACTCAACATAATGGATGGGTCACAGCAGATGGAACAACAGACGGATATGGTTGGTATGATTGGTCTGAATTTGAAACAAAGATGGGAACAGCCTATAATTGGACGAAACCTCCAGCCCCTACCACAGTAATAGAAGTTCAAGCCATCCGTTGGGTTTATGAAGTAACAGGAGATACAATTGAAGACGTCTGGACTGATTATGAGAGTGTTGATCATATAGAGGATGATGCTGCTGATAGTTACTGGACTACTTGGGATGATTACAAAACTGTGTTTAGTTGATTGTTCCTGATATCATCTCCCCTCCATTTTTCACATTGATTATCTATTACTTGGTGTTGGTGTTGAACAACTTCGTAGTGTTTATATAGGAAGAATTTATTCTGAAGGTAAGTGAGAGAAGTGTTTCAAAACCAACCAAAAAGGAGGTGGAGGATTGCTGTCATATTAACAATAATCATCGGAGGATTCTTTATCAAATCATGTGTTGCCTGTGGTATGACTAATCTAAGTTTAGAAAACCTAATTGATCAATCAGAGTTGAATCCAGAAACTATAGAAATCGATTTTAATCGAACCTATGGAGGCGAGAGGACGGATGAAGCACGAAGTATCATCAGGACATGGGAAGGGGGTCTTGCGTTGGGCGGATTCACATGGTCTTATGGCAGTGGTCGTGCTGATATGTGGTTAGTAAAGACAACAGAGAATGGTATGGTTCAACGGAGTAAGACTTATGGAACCGCAGATATAGAAGAAGCTAATACAATGATTCAAACAAATGATAGAGGATATGTTCTTGCTGGGCTTACCAAACCTGATGCGTCATCACGAGAGGATCTCTGGATCGTAAAAACCGATTTTGGTGGAATGATGCAATGGAATCTGACATTTGGAGATATTGGTGATGAAGGAGCTAATGATCTTCTTCAAACAGCGGAGGGAGATTATTTAATTGTTGGTTATCAGTATTGGGACTTTTTACTATTAAAAGTAGATTCAGCTGGTAATCTTGTTTGGAATAAAACCTATGGTGCCACTAACACTGATCAACGGGCTTATTGTATCATCAAAACCAGTGATGGAGGATTTGCGTTTACTGGGACGAGTGTGCAATATGGTACTGATTTTCGGGATGCATGGTTTGTAAAAACCGATGTGGATGGAATTCCTCAATTGAATCGTAGTTATGGGGGAGTAGAAGTTGAATCAGCATTAACATTAATCGAAACAGAGGATAACGGTTTTATTTTAGCAGGATCAATAGCCTCCTCATATAACAGTCCTACAGATTTATGGATCATGAAAATAGACTTCAATGGAAGCGAACAATGGAATCATACTTATGGAGGATCCGGAAATGAAAGAGCATTGGATATCGTACAAAACGATGATGGAGGGTACTTCATTAGTGGGATAACGGATTCCTACGGTGCTGGACAGGTTGATATGTGGTTACTCAATATTGACGAGTTTGGAAACTTACAGTGGAATATTACATTTGGGGGGTCAAAAACAGATATTACATCAGCCATAATACAAGCAGAAGACAAATCTTTACTCCTTGCAGGCTCTACACGCTCATTTGGAGCTCAACTCGGTGATTCAGATATGTGGTTAGTAAAGATAGATATCACAAGAGAAGAGGAGGAATCTACTCATTTTCTTTTCAGTAGTCTCCTTTTTCTTGGTTTATCTGTCGGTAGTGTTGTTTTACTTCTAATTCAACGAAAAAAGTTTGCATAAGACTCTCCTCCTCTCCTATGTCACCCTTTTTTTCGGAAATAAAGTGTCCAGATATAAATAAGAATGTGAATAAATAATATAGTGCTCCAAAGGATTATTACTCATGTTTGATTTGAAAATCAGTGAACTGTCTATCGTAATTTTCTTTCCACACAACTTCTGTTGACCGAATAATAGATCCAGGGGATCCCTTATTTTTACTCCATTCTATTAATTTTTGAAGCTCTGATTCGTCCCCTTCAGCAATAATCTCTACCCTCCCATCACGTAGATTCCTCACTACTCCTGATACTCCATTCAACTCCCGTACAAATTTTTGTGTGTATACGCGGAAAAATACCCCTTGTACTCGACCAGAAACGAGTATTCTAATAGTTTTCATGTTCTATCCCTTGGTTGGAAACAAGAGAGGCATTATGATGAAAATTATTCATTAATCGGCTCGATTTCCAGCAATAAATTCTTCAAATCGCTCCATAGCATCCTGCTCACCTACATGAACAGGAGGATATTTGAATCCATAAGCTGATACAGATAATAAAGGACCATCGATACCCCGATTTAATGCCAGTTTAGTTGCTCTTATGACATTAACCAAGGTTCCTGCGGCATTCGGTCCATCAGTTGTTTTGATCGTGATGTCAATTTTAAATGGGGTGTCTACGAAATAACTACCATAAATCCAGAAATAACCAGTTCGTTCATTGCCTAGAAAATCCAAAT
>JAEOTM010000023.1 GCA_016839815.1 Candidatus Hodarchaeota archaeon | reverse complement strand
CTGAGGACAGTGCTTGACCAGCTTCTATCACTGAAGCTTTTGGTTTTTTTGCTAATAATCGGAATTCGTTTTCATTTCCCAGCACTAGATTGGGGGGTCGAACTGGATGATTTAAGAGGCGTTCTCGGAATCCTGCTATTCTGGATTGGTGTGGTGTTAAATCAGAAAAATCTAAGCTTACAATAATCTCCTTGGGGGTATTTTGGAGAATTCCTTCTGTTAGATCCTCGAGTTCCAGGTTCTGTGCATTGGTAATTGCTATCACTTTACTATTCTTGAGTGTATTCCATTGCTGATCAGTTAGTACTGAAGATGAGAAACTTGCTACACTCCCCGCGCTTGACAGCATTATATTGGATTTATCACGTACGCCTGAGGATAATTCAAAGATGACAGAACTTGCAATATTACCAGTTGCTGTTGCTTCTAATTTAATTCCCAAAGGAGTCATAAAATGTTCTAAAACATTCACTCCAAATGCAGATGTTTGTGTCACGAATGTCGTGTTAACTCCTAATACAGCAAGAGTTTTAGCTACGTTTCCTCCATTGCCTCCAGGAATAAATTTAACTTCTGTACCAATAATATTTCCTCCACCTCGCGCGTAAACCGATTGTAATTGCTTATTTAAGTCTTTAAACGATCTATGGGGGTCAATCATTACATCAATATAGAAATCAGGAAGTACAGACATATTAAGCTTACGAGTTCTTTTTTGAAATTCAGGAATATCGTTAGTAAGCATGATTCATCCCACTGCATTCATCCTCATAAAGGTAAGGGTACACTTAAGAGATATTCTAAATCAATAATGGGTTAATTTGAATCCAAGTAGGAGGAGTATTTATGACACGAAATGAGATCCGTGAAGTAGTAGTAGTCGAAGCTATCAGACTTCCAGTCGGTAAGTCAAGTCGAGCTCAAATGGATAAGTATGGGGGTTATTATCGAAATTGTTCATCTCAAGATATGCTGGTGAATGTTTTAGAATCACTCGTGGATAGAGTGGCATCTAAATCTAGTGATTTTGATGCCCATGAGATCGAAGACGTCCAAGTTGGCATACTGTCCCAATTAGGAGATCAGGGAGGAAATATTGCCCGTGTTGCCCAATTAATGGCCCAAAATATCCCGGATATTGTAGCTGGTGCAACTGTAAATCGGTATTGTAATGCAGGATTACAAGCCATTAATACCTGTACAAATGCCATAAAGGTAGGTGATGGGGATATTATGATTGCTGCTGGAGTGGAAAATCTGACCCATTATTCAATGGGAATCGATATTCAAATAGGGACATTTATTGATGTAGATCAAATCCATGCTCAATTTTCTAATCGAATGTCTGACTTACAGGAAAGAATGAGCTTCGTTCAAGGTGAATCTGCAGAACAAGTAGCCGAGAAATATGAATTAACGAGGGAAGATATGGATAAATTCGGATTATGGTCACATCAGAAGGCTACAAAAGGAATGCGTGACAAGGAAGCATATGAAAAGCGTGTGGTACCTGTTGAGGTGGAAATAGAAAGCCCTGATGGATCAATGGAGACGAGAACAATCATGGAGGATCAAACAGTACGAGAAATATGTCTTGATGATCCTGATGTAGCTTGGGAACAAATGAAATCACTTAATCCCGTTTTTCGAGAAGAAGGAGGGGTTACAGCAGGAAATTCATCTCAGATTTCTGATGGTGCTTCTGCTGTTATGTTAATGGCCCGAGAAAAGGCTGATGAGCTAGGCCTCAAACCATTTGTGAGAATATTATCCACAGCAGTAGCAGGTGATGATCCTCAATTAATGCTTACAGGACCTATACCAGCAATGGAACGAGCCCTAATAAGAGCTGACAATCTAACAATGGAGGATATAAATTGCATTGAACCTAATGAAGCGTTTGCCTCTCCCTGCCTTGCCTTTGCTAAACATTTCGATTATGCATTTGATGATCCGCGTGTAAATCCCTATGGAGGCGCAATCGCAATAGGCCATCCCATAGGAGCATCAGGGGTACAATTCTTTACCAATATGGTTCATTATTTGGTTAATACAAATCAAAGATACGGCATTCAAACTCTTTGTGGTGGTGGTGGCGTAGGAATTGCTACAGTAGTTGAACGAGTTAACTAAAAATACTCCTTGTGTTATCTTAGCCTCCACTTAAAGAAAGTCAAAAATCGTGCACTGTCTACTATAATTTTATCTAAAGGCCTGCCTACTCCATGACCAGCGGCTGAATCCACTAGAAGAAGTATAGGTTGTTGAATCGTAGGAGCGTTTTGCATAAAAGCTGTCATTTTCAAAGCATGACATGGTTCCACTCGGGAATCATTCAGAGCAGTCTTGAATAAGATTGCAGGGGAGTCAGAATTTGCGTTAATGTTATGGTAAGGAGAATAGGAATATAACCATTGAAAGTCCTCTTCTTTGTCAGGGTCTCCATATTCTGGAGTCCAAGTTTTTCCGATTGAAAATAAATGGTACCTAATCATATCCAATAGTGGTACTGAACAATACACTGCACCAAAAAGTGCTGGCTCTTGAACCGCTACTGCTCCAACTAGTAAACCTCCATTACTTCCCCCCCAAATTCCAAGGGTTTGAGAATTACAATATTTTGATTCGATAAGATATTTTCCTGCATAGATAAAATCGTCGAAAACATTTTGCTTATTTTCCAGTTGTCCTGCTTTATGCCATGCTTCTCCATGCTCCCCTCCACCACGGATATTCGCGATAGCATAAACACCCCCATTTTCAACCCAAGAGATAATAGCAGGCCCATATGTTGGAGTCATGCTTACGTCAAATCCCCCATAACCATAAAGAATCGTCGGATTTTTTGACTGAAGCTCTAGATTTTGGTGATGAATAATAAACATATGCACCTTAGTACCATCCTTTGAGTGAAACCAAGCATCTTTGATTGTAATCTGATCAGTTTCGATCTTTAAATCGGGTTGATGAAGAATTGAGAGAGATTTAGATATAATTTGATAGGAATAGGTGGTTGGGGGTTGAATAAATGATTCAAATTTGAGAAAAATTGAATCTGTCTCTAAGTTGCTAGAAATACTAGGATCACTATACGCGAGTATTGATCCTCTCTCAGGGATTCTCACCTGTGTTACGAAATTACCGTTTAGATCATGAATGGTTACTTTGCTGCTTACATCAGACAACCATGATACGCCTATATGATTTTTTGTTAATTGGAATTCTTCTAAAACATCGTCTTCAGAACTAATTATGCATTCCCAGTTATCTGGGTCAGGATTAGAAATCTCTGTTCGATAGATTGCATACTTAGAGTGTTCAAAATCACTTCGAATATAGACATAGTCATTATGAATTCGGGGGTCAAAAAAGTGTGATTGTTTTTCAATAATAGTTTTTGCACTCCTATTTTTATCCTCTAAATCAATCAGATACAAGTCATTTGAAACAAATCTATGAAGGATAATTAACATAAACTTCTCGTTAGGAGACAACACTGGTATTGGATATTCCTGTGGTCTTTCAGGACATGCAAAGATCATTTCATCAGTATCTGGATCCGTATCAAGTCTATGATATCTAATATGCGAATTGAAGACTTCCTGTCCTACAGGAACTTCACCAATTTTTGGAAATCTTGTATAGTAAAACCCTGAATTGTCATTTTTCCAAATGATTGATGACCAACGAGCTCTGGGTATTTTTTCCGAAAATTGATTTCCAGTATTTACATCGAGAATCGAAATCTCGGACCATTCTGAACCTCCATGTGAAACTCCATAGGCTACTAGTGTGCCATCCTTACTGGGATAATAATAATCTAATGAGGTCAAACCAGAGGAATCGGTTGCATTCACGTCAATTACAACCTCTTCTTTCTTTTCTTTTGAGAGTCGATAGAGTACTGGTTGTTGTTTATCAGTATGCTTTTTCAGATAAAATAAGTACTCCTTTCGCTCTTTTACTCCATGGAGTTGTTCGAATTGAAAGAGAGATTTCAATCTACTTTTAATTTTATCTTGCCCGTCGACTTGATTGAGGAGTTCGAGAGATAATTTGTTTTGTTTTTCTATCCAATTCTTTGTTTGTTCTGTGGAAGTATCTTCTAACCACCTATAATCATCAACTATCTCTATTCCGTGTATTTTTTCTCTTATTGGCTGTTTAGGACTGTTTGGATACGCTAACTGTTTATTCATTGTTATTGGTTCTCCTCATCAATATAATGGCAGTAGGTACTGCAGTAAATACAATTTCACTGAATAAATTCAAAAGAATTGTGGATATCATTTAGGTTAAAAAGAATTCTGACGATTAAGAGAAAACAACTAATAGTTTGTAGGAGAATATTAAAATTATTTGGACTTATGGCCATTGTCTTCCCTAAATAGCTAACAATGACAAAATTTGGCAGATAGATGCCTAGTACGGAAAAAATTCATTTTTAACTCATCTATCTACAGCGAGGCATGTAAATTGATTGACTTAAGTACCAACGAAGAAGTTTTAGATCGAGCCATAAAACGTGCGAGAGAAAGAAATATCGTTATTCCCACTTTTGAAGAACAGAAGCATCCACATGAAAATGTATCAGAACCTATCAAAGAAGAGCTAAAACAATTGAGTTTGTGGGAAGTAGCTCCGAGGAATTTGTTCAGAATAACATGGAAAAATTCTCCTGTAGAAAGTGGGGGAGGATATCAACAGATAGCTAACTATATGGAACTCCCACCTGAATTAACGGGTGTTGAAGCACGAATCATCGCATTAGTGGGGAAGTGGTTCCCAACTGGTGCGCACAAAGTAGGGGCTGCATTCGGGTGTTTGGTTCCACGTCTTGTCACTGGCCAATTTGATCCAACTAGACAAAAAGCTGTCTGGCCAAGCACGGGTAACTATTGTAGAGGTGGAGCATATGATTCAAGTATTCTTGCCTGTGATTCCATTGCAATACTTCCAGTGGAAATGAGCAGAGAACGGTTTGAGTGGCTCAATACTGTTGCAGGTGAAGTAATTGCTACACCTGGGAGTGAATCAAATGTCAAGGAAATATATGATAAATGTCATGAATTAAATGCAGAACGAGGGGATGATATCGTTATTTTTAACCAATTTGACGAATTTGGTAATCATTTGTGGCATTATGAAGTAACTGGTAACGCAATTGAAGAAGTAATTACGAAAGAAATTGGGAATGGAGAATATAGAGGGTGTGCCTTCACTACGGGAAGTGCTGGAACAATAGGATCTGGTGACTATTTGAAAAAACAGTTTCCCAAAAGCTTCATTGCTGCTGGGGAATCACTACAATGTCCTACTCTTTATATGAATGGATATGGTGCTCATAGAATTGAGGGTATTGGAGATAAACATGTTCCATGGATTCACAATGTAAAGAATACAGATTTTGTCGTAGCGATTGATGATAATGATGCTATGAACTGGGTAAGGCTATTCAATGAACCAGAGGGACTTAAATATCTTCAAAATGATGTAGGTGTTCCTGAAAATATAGTTAGTCAATTACACTTACTGGGTATCTCGAGTATGGCCAACGTTTTATTTGCAATCAAAATAGCAAAGTATTATGAGATGACTAGTAAGGATATGATTGTAACCGTATTTACTGATTCCATGGAAATGTATCAATCACGAGTGAGAGAACTCAGAGACCAGTTTGGAGCATATAACAAACTCGATGCAGCTATTGATTATCATCGTTCAATACAGGCTATCAAAACTGATTACGTATTAGAATTATCTTATCTACAGAAAAAGAGAATTCATAACCTCAAGTATTTTACATGGATAGAACAACAAGGGAGAACAATAACAGAACTGGATCGTCAGTGGTACGACGATACATACTGGTCTTCTATTCAAGAAATGACACCTCAAATGGATGAGTTAATTAGAAAGTTTAACGAAAAAACAAACATTGGATAACCACAGAGGAATTCATGGTGAACTTCTAATGAACCCAGAGCGCACACAATTGTATGATTCTACTCTGTCCTGCCCAAAATGTAAAACAAATATCAATGAGGCTGATTTCATAAGGAAATATTGTGGCTGTGGTTATAGACTTAAAATTACCTTTAATTATGACCAGTTGAAGGAAATAGTCACGAAAGATTTACTGAATAGTAGACCATTCAATCATGAGAGATATGTAGAGTTTTATCCATTACAGGATTCTAAGAATCTGATTAAGTTAGGAACTGGGGGCACACCTTTTCTTAAAGCAAATAAAATTGCCAAGAAAATTGGGGTGAAGAATCTATATCTCAAAATTGAATCCGCAAACCCGAGTGGAAGTTTTAAGGATAGGCCCATTTCTGTAGGCGTTTCAAAAGCAAAAGAACTTGGATCAACAACAGTAACTGCAGCATCTAGTGGTAATGCAGCAGCTGCTTTAGCAACATATGCAGCACGATCAGGTTTAGACGCAATCGTATTTGTCCCAGAGCATGCACCTCAAGGAAAGATAGCTCAACTAACTTTTCTCGGAGCTAAGGTTATTAAGGTATCAGTTGTAAAGGAGGGAGAAGATCCGACAGTTATTTTGTTTAAAAAAGCCTATAAAACCTATGGTTGGACTCCAAGCCCTTCATTCGGGCCTTTTAATCCATTCCAATTTGAAGGGACAAAAAGTTTAGGGTTCGAAATATGTGAGCAAAATGAGTGGACGGTTCCAGATTGGATTCTATGCAACACTGGAAGTGGGGGTCTCCTCGCAGGAACATTCCAGGGATTTATAGAATTTCAGCACTTAGATTTCATTGATTCTTTACCAAGAATGGTAGCAGTACAACCAGCTGAATGTGCACCAATAGTTAATTCTGTGAAGAAAAAATTAAAACCTCTAGATTTTATTGACTGGACGAAAACACCAAATACTGTGGCTGGAGGGCTAGCTGATCCTCATCCATGGGATGGGAATGAAGCCTTAGAGGCTATATATGAAAGTAAAGGAACAGCTGT
>JAEOTM010000017.1 GCA_016839815.1 Candidatus Hodarchaeota archaeon | reverse complement strand
CAATTTCCAATCCTCAAAATTAGTAGTAGCCCACTTGAAATTGAAGGCTTTGTGGTTCCACGGATTTCCCTTCGAAAGGATCAGGAGCAATCATTAACTTATAACATCTCTAATGAAGGAGTAGCTGCCTTAAGGAATTTAACCTTCCGAGTAGAGGTAGATGAAAATATACTTGAACTTACTTCTACGGTAATACGTGGAGAGATTAATGGAACAATGATAGAAAATGTTTCTTTATCATCAGATACTTTTCCCTCTCTGGATCTCTTTCCAGGGAATAGTTATATTCTCTTCGAAATCAATATACTGTGTATTACGACTGTAGCTACGGATCATTCTCGAGTTTATCTATTTGTCAGTTCAAACTTTTTTGACACAAAGGAGTACAGCGTAAAAGTTCAAACTTTCGATCCCTTTAATCCGTTTCAATTTGACAATCCGCTAGTCTTCGTTGCATGGCCTTTATACATCCTCTTTTTTACCATCTTAGCAGTAGCTATCACTATTTATTCCTGGAAAAAACGTGTAAGACGGATGAAGAAAGCAGCAGAGTTCGAAGCACAATACGGCACAAGCTATGTTAGTTGTGATTAATCGTCATATTTTTCTTTTAAATATATAAAATAGTTAAAACACTATTTTTCTATATAATTAATCCTTACAATTGCTTTTTACTAAGGGGTGCGTAGAAAGAAAGCTTATTAAAGAAATATCCGATCTTCGCAAAGTGGCTAAGTTCCGAGTAAAATCTTAAATTTTACGTTAGAAGGAATTTTTCTCATATTACGCGTGTTAGCTTTTACCAATAGGTGAAAAAGAATGAAAAAAAACACAACTATCTCTTTAGTAGGATTCGCATTCGTTATCCTTTTCCTAACTAGTCTCTCCTCTCCAGTTATGGGTTTAGTTTCTCAACAACCCCAAAAACAAGAGCTTTCTTTTGAGCTCTTAGTATTAGACTGGGATACAATCTCTGTGGATGCTGGTTTAGGAATAAAGGACGCGTGTGCAGAAATTGGAGTGGAAGTAATCGTCACTCAATTGGATGATTCTGTATTCTATCCACAGATTTATGAAGGCGGACGTCTTGATGATTACGCAGGTGCAATAGTGAACGATTATCGAGATTATGAAATGTATGAAATGGCTGGTGGTTATTCACCCATCCCCAATCATGTCTATTTCCGAGGTCATTCTTCTCAAGATTATCCTTGGGGGGATAACCTTGCGTTCATGTTCAATGATACCCTTGATGCTGCATTAGAAGCCAGTCAAAGTGCTACAAATCCAATAGAGTTGAAAGCAGCTTTATTTGAAGCACAAGTTTTAATGGCCGATTTATTACCTTATCTTCCACTCTTCTTGACAAATGATGCTCACTTCATTACACAAGAATGGAATGGCTATTCACCAATGCCTGGTGGTATATTTACTGGTTTTAATCCTTGGTCTATTATGAATATGAGTGGTGACACAAAATTCGTCATGGCTTATCCCAGTGATGTGACTCATCTGAATCCCCTCCTTTACACAGACGCACGGTCTGGTTTTGCTGCAAACTTACATTATGATACCCTCCTTGCCTACAATGAGTCTCTACAAATGGTTCCTTGGTTAGCAGAGAGCTGGAGTCAATCAGCTGATGGAATGTTCCTTAATTTCACACTACGAACAGGTGTTACTTGGCACGATGGTGAAGATTTAAATCCTGATGATGTCAAATTTACTCTGGATTACATACTAGAGAATGGAAGCAATACACCCTCGTTTTCAAGTGTTGAGAAAATTGATACAGTAGCGATTGATATGCAAACTATCATGATCAATTTAACTGAACCCTATGCTTGGGCTGCTGATGATATTGGAGCAATTAATATTCTACCTGAACACATTTGGTCAGGTGCGAACATTACAGGTGATCGTTGGCAAGATCCCGCAGACTGGGATGCTCATGTAGGTACAGGTCCATTTATTTATATGTCTGGTTTACGAGGTTCATCAGGTTTCCACATTTTCGATAAATATGACAGTTATTGGTACGCTGGTGGAGCAGGAATGCCCCAATACTCAAGTAACGCCCCTATTCCAGCCGGAACATACCCCAAAATCGAAAACTTCACAATTCAAATTGAAGGAACCGAAATGAATCGAATTCTGGGTATGGAAAGTGGTCTCTATGATTCAGAGAGATATGAAACTATGTCTACTGATTTAATTGCTGCTGTTGGTCCAGGTAATACCTATCCGAATATCAAGTGTGTAAATGAAGCAGTTTCTCAATGGGATTATTACATGCAGTTTAACTTTGCTGTGAAACCTTTAGATGATCCAATTGTACGAAAAGCAATCGCTTATGCAATAGATCCACAAGCCATTGCAAGTTTTGCGTTTGGTGATTATGCAACTGTCACTGATTCCGTTATTCCTTCAGTATTCTTTGCTGGATATAATAATCCAAACATTGAACATTATGATCTGGATGTAGCAAAAGCTAAACTGATGCTAGAAAATGCAGGTTATATTGATACTGATGGTGATGGCGTTCGTGAAGTACCTGGATACTATAAAGTAACCACTACCACCACACCGCCCACAACAACCACAACTACAACCACAGAAGATGAAGATACACCTGGATTTGAACTGGTAACCTTCCTAGTTGCCACATTTATTTCTATCCCCATAATACGAAGAAAACGGAAGTAAACAAAGCTTCCCCTCTTTCTTTTTTTTTTTATGAATTTCTAATTCTTTGCATGAAGATTTTTTTAGCTAGATAGTTTTAAGTGAACCTCGCTCAAATAATTGGGGAGCATACTAGAGAGATTTGATCAGAAATCGGAATGAAGACGTTGAGTGGTTCAAGAAAAAAGGAGTTGTAGGAACTAGTAATTCTGAATAGAAAAATTGATCCTATACTGCTGGTTGACTATTTGTTCCGCTTTTTCCTTTTGTTATTTCTGGGATGGTAATGGTACAATCAGAGGATATTCGTCCTTGATTCCCATTTCTGCTATTGTATCATTTGGATAGACAGTCATCTTTGTTTGGAGTGATACCATAACCCCATCGTATTCAGTTCGTATAAATCCATCATCTAGTGGTCTACCGACAATATCTGTAAACTTTGCAATCGGTTGTCCCTTCGTAACATAATCACCTGCATTTACAATAAACCTGACTAAACCTGACCTCGTAACCCGTGGATGATCAATCCTTCTAATT
>JAEOTM010000206.1 GCA_016839815.1 Candidatus Hodarchaeota archaeon | reverse complement strand
TTAGTAATAGCTGTTACTGATAGTGAATATCACTACTTTGCAGGTGTAGCTGGAACAGTAAAGTCTTTCTTCCCTGGATGTGCGGGTAAAGAAACTATTGCTCGAAACCATCCTCAAATGTTTGATCCTGTGCATGGGTTTAAACCTGAATGCCGTCTTGGTAATACGAGAGGAAATCCAGTTATCCAAGATATGATTGAGATGGCCAAAATGGCCAAGCAAATGGTTCCTGTCTTTTGTATTGATGCAGTTATGGATAGTGAGGATAATATTGTTATCTTGAATGGAGGCGATATTAATTCTCTGCATGAACAGGTACTCGAGGAATTAAAACCTCTCAGAATCGTAGAGGTGGATGAACCCGCTGATTTAGTTATAGTGTCTACTGGTGCACTGTCAATCAATCTTTATCAGGGTGGAAAAGGATTCCATGCCGGATGGAACGCTGTAAAGGAAGGTGGTGATGTCTTACTTCTTGCTCATTGTCCTGTAGGTGTTGGCTCTGATAATTACAAAGATACCATGATTGAAATTCAGAACATGAGTCTTGATGAGGCCATGGGGTATGTGATCGAAAACAAATGTAGTATTGATAACTTTAAGATTGGTAATCAGAAGGTTGTTGATCTTATTCGAATTCTCAAACGATGCACATGTCATATGATCACCGAGATGGATAAAACTGAATTAGAGGAAATCTTCAAGATTAAATACGTTCCCCATACTGGAAGTATTCAGCAAAGTCTTCGTGATTGGCTTGCTAACTTCCGTGAAAAGAAAAATCGCGATCCCCTTGTTTATGTCCTTCCTGATGCAGGGAATTATATTGATGTAAAGAATCGTTAGATTCTTTCATTTTTCTTTTTTTGTTTACATGTCTTATTTGTGGAAAAAAGTGTATCTGAGCACAAGAAAATGCTCAGAATTTGAGATTGAATTGTCAAGTTAATAAAATTGGTACAATTAACCCTCCAGAGGCTAGAAGCGCTGCACTCGCAAGAATGATTATCGAGAGCTTGTTACTTCGTCTATTAATGTAGGAATCATCCTTTAAAACATCAGCTCGAATCACAGAAAGACCAGTACTTGTTTCTGTTGAACTTATTCGTTCAGCCATTGCAGCAGATAATATGGTTGCAACTGTAATAAGTGCTACACCGTTCGAAATTTGATTAACAGACGCTTTCAGTTCTTCTATTCGTGTATTTAATTCATTAAGAGAGATTTGACGTTCTATAACAAATGATTGTAGTAATGTGTTAAATCTCTTGATTTGCATGGTCACTTGGAGCTGTGGATTCGTTGGATGTGCTAGGATGAAAGGAATTATTGTTGCTGGGAATGGATATTGTTGAAGAGTAGCATTCATAGTCTTTGCATTTCCAATTCCACTAGGTTCCCATTCAGCTCGCGGAATTGCAAAATCAAATCCTTTTGCAGATTGATTAGCTACTACGTATTCTTGAGCATCAGTATTAACATTGAAAAATGCCTCTATGGTCCCAATATTTGACCCCCGATAGAGCCATAACCTCATATCGAAATAAGAGTTAATTCGTGTTATTAAATTGTCACTTATGTTCGCATTCATTTCCCCTCTGGATCGTTTTACTTCCCAATCCTGGGCGAGGTCCAATGCACTAACCATCCATTCATCTCCAGTTAATTGATAGGCAATGTCTTCATTCATCATCCCTTGGATTTCTACTACCAATCTATCCAGTTCTGTTTGTTTGTCTGTATATTCTTCGAGTAAAAGATTTACCTCTGTGGAATAATCACTCTGGATGAAACTCGCAAGGAATGCGCATCCCGCAATAAATAAAATAATTATCGATGGGATGTAATTTACTAGTTTTCTAAAATTTCCATTTTTGTTCATAGCTACCACCGTGTCACAAAACCAGTTTTATAAAAAGAGAAAGGAAAACTGCTTTTGGTAAAGGATATTCGAATTGTGTATAATGTATAATTTAAAAAGGTTCTTGAGGTTGGAGTGGGCCATTTTTCTTGTCATTTAAACTTAAAAACTGGAATTTACAAAGAATGGAGAAAAACCAATGAAACTTTACGATATTTCAATGGAAATTTACAAAGACATGGTTTACTACGCAGATGATCCTATCTTTACACTGACTAGAGTTTTGAATATGACTAAAGGAGATGATTTTAATCTCTCTGAATTCTCTATGGGAACTCATACTGGTACCCACATTGATGCTCCATTACATTTTATTGAAAATGGTCTAAGTATTGCTGAATTACCATTAACTCAATTTTATGGAAAATCCAAGGTAATTGACCTCACACATATAGAATTTGGAAGTCAAATCACCAAAGATGATATAAAATCTCACAACCTAGAATCAAATCTAATTGTTCTATTCAAAACGAAGAATTCTGTAATTATTACTGACAGCTTTACAGAAAACTTTGTAAATCTTTCATTAGAGGCAGCTAGATATTTAGTTGAACTCAAAATTAAAGCTGTAGGGATTGATTATTTAAGTATAGGTAGTTACGACACACATCGTATTCTTCTTTCCCATGGGATTATTATTTACGAAGGTTTAGTCCTAAATCAAATTGTACCAGAGGAATACACCTTTATTGGGTTTCCCCTCCGTTTAATTGGAGGTGAGGGATCTCCTACTCGAGCTGTTTTGGTAAAGGAATAATTCTCATTTCACTAAAAGGAAAGCATAACGATTCATAATTTCTGTACGTTCTTTTAATACTTTGATAGGATACCCTACCTGTTTAACTGTAGAGAAAACATCAACAGCCAATCCTTCAGGCGTAGGACGGGATTGTTTTGGATGATTACAATCCTTCATATCACCTGTGCACTCTTCACAAATGTGACAGCTATCAAATGGAAGTAGAAAGGCTTTAACGTACCCTTGAAGAAAAACCCTTCTTTCAAGTTTAAGTAATTTCATCCTAATGGTGTTGATCCATTTATGTCGGAATTCAGGGTCTTCTGCCTGTTTTTCAAAATGAAAGATCACCATTTCTTCATATTCATCAAAAAAATGTTTACAATCTTCTACTGATGGGGTATTAGGCGGACATGATGCATTTTGTCCAAAATCTGGACAACCAAACGTACATTTCATGCGTACCCAATGTGCGATCACAATTTTCTTCGGATCGATCCATTTAAAATCAAGAAAACCTTTCTCTATGAACAATTCCTCTAATTCCTGTTTAGCCGACATACTATATCACCCGAAATTAGAAACTTCGAATACTTATTTATCTATAGGGATTGGGCCACTTGCGAACCTTGATGCGAAATAAATTTTATGTAAGATACTAACATCAAAACTATTGACAAATCGGTTGGATTAGCGAGGAGAAACTGAGAAGAATCTTAGCGAGGATGATGTCAGTGAATTTCAAAGTAAAATTTTTAAGTGATCTTCCAAATGTAAAAGAAGAAGTCTTAGAAGCTGAAAAGCGAATTAGGAAATTCATCAGAAAGACTCCTCTTGAGTATTCCCCAAAGTTAAGTAAAAAAGGGAAGTGCTTAGTATATCTAAAGTTGGAAAATCTTCAATATACGGGATCATTTAAAGTTCGTGGTGCCTTAAATAAACTACTTTCACTTCCCAAAGGAACTGAGGTTACAACTGCTTCTTCAGGTAATCATGGCCTTGCTATTGCATATGCACTATCCAAAGTTGGGGGAGAAGGAACAATTTACTTACCTAAGAACACTGCGCAAATCAAAATCGAAAAATTGAAAGATTATTCGGTGAAGTTGGAGTTTTATGGCACGGATTGCGTTGAAACAGAAACCTTTGCGAGAAGTATTGCTCCTAGGAGTGAAAAAAACGTTTTCATATCACCTTATAATGATCCTAAAATAATTGGTGGACAAGGAACTATCGCAATTGAACTTTTGGAACAATTAGAAGATATAGACACAGTATTTGCTGCGGTTGGGGGTGGAGGAATGATATCTGGTATTGCAGGATATTTGAAAGAAATTAAACCACATATCGAAGTTGTTGCGTGTCTTCCTACAAATTCTCCCGTAATGTACGAATCCGTTAAAGCTAATAAAATCATTGAGATGGAAAGTAAACCCACATTGAGTGATGGAACCGCAGGGGGAATTGAACCTGGAGCAATTACTTTTGAACTATGCAAACAATATGTTGATCAGTTTATCCTTGTTACAGAAGAAGAAATTACTAATGCAATGCTCTTCATGCTTGAAGAACATCACATGGTTGTCGAAGGGGCCGCAGGCGTCACTATCGGCGCTTTCCAGAAAAGCTATGAAGATTATAAAGATAAGACTGTCGTTCTAGTTGTTTGTGGTGGAAATATTGGCTTTGATAGACTGAAGCCTCTAATTTGTGCTAAACTGTAGAAGTCCACTAGAGGGCCTTGACACAAAAGAAACTTTTTATGTAAGATTACAAATTACATAATCGTTGATATATTGATTTTATGACCATTCTGTTTACACCCGATAAAACGGTGATTAAATGATACTTTACTCTCTCGGAGTGAACTTAGTTCACTTCTGCTTCGTTTTTAGAAATTAATTCGAATTATAGGTAGTTCCAGTGTGTGCACGTTTTCCAAGAATCTTGATTTTTAAAGGAATTTATTTTCTGTATCAGAAAAGAACACTGTTCTAAAATGTAGTATCATAAGTCAAGATTGTATTCAATATTTGTAGGAAATAGGTTTTCATATCCTTACTAATTGCGGAGAAAATTGAATTGATTTCCAAAGGTGCATTGTTTATCCTTCTGGCGATTTTAACGATTACCATTGGATCAACAATTGCGTATTTCATGCTACAACAACCAACAGAACCTAATTATGCAGAGATCGATACTGATCTTTCTCTTTACATTGGAGAATCAGTAGTTATTAAAAATCATGAAATTAACCTGAAATTCGTTGATGTACTAAGCGATTCCAGGTGTCCAAGTGATGTAGAATGTGTATGGGAAGGAACGGTTTCGTTAATGATCAATATAGAGTATAATGATCAGGATTTAGGAGATTTCATATTAAATTCAAGTAATCTACATAAAGCGTCTTTTATGGGGTATTATGTCAAATTTAAAGAACTGAACCCTTATCCTATTTCAACGGAGATTATTCAGAAAAGCGAATACGTCGCTACCTTTAGTGTCAGTGAGTACGGACCTGATTAGGATCATAACTTGAAATTTTCGACCTATATGAAGCAGTTAGCAGTAGTGATCAGCTTTATATGGGGATGTGATTTCGAGATAAACTCCCTCAACTAGACCTTTCCCTGTTCTAGGTAGATGAATCCTGAACAAATATAATGTGGTTCATCTTTCTACGGTTTAGAGGTTTTTACCCTCGAGAATCTCACCTTTTAGTTTTATGATGATGCGATCTTAGTATTTTTTAGTAAGTAATGGTAAAGTTATTACTGGTGAAAGCGAAAATGATCAGGGTCTAGGAAATTTTGTAGTAAATTTCAGCAATATACATAAAGCGTCATTTATGGGAAATTCTGTAAAGTTTAAGGAGCTTACTCCCTATCCAATTTCAACAGAGGTTATACATAAATTCTCATATCTTACTACGTTTATAATAAGTGAATATAGTTCTGATTAGGATAGAAATTCATATTACAAGTATTTCAAGAACAAACCTAACAGAATTCGTACCTCAAAACAAAAGCTCTTTAAAGTAAGAATTAGCAGCGTAATTAGCAAAGTGATCCGTTAATAGTCCTTATTAATCTGACGGGTCTAAGTAAATTTAACAAAGTTGATCTGATATGAAAAGTAATCAAATCAAAGCGCTTGAGAGTTTTTTGGGTGGCATGGGTGTCATCTTTATCATGCTAGGAATTTTTACTTCGTTAGAATTTTTCGTGGGACTTATCCTCGCTATGGTTTGTTGGATCAGTTCAGGTTCAATATCCCAACTCTTGGCCTCAGATGAGGAACATCCACGACGACGACGTAGAGTATTTTCTCGATCACGACGTGACTATGCAGAACCTTCT
>JAEOTM010000025.1 GCA_016839815.1 Candidatus Hodarchaeota archaeon | reverse complement strand
TGTGAGTGGTAATGTGGCAGGGTCGATTAAAAATCGCATTGAACATTCAAAGGAACCAAATCATATACTTATATATGGGAATGTATATGGAGATATTGAGAACGCAGGATCAAGTGAGATTATAAAAGTTAAGGGAAATGTTAAAGGAACAGGAGATATTGAGTGGGATTACAGTAGACAAAATATCCCTCCTATAGAGGATTTTGTAAAAAGATATTTCTACGTTCTTACTTCAAAGATAAGTCCAAATCACGAGAATTCTTCTTCTAGTAAAATAATCATGCCCATTGAGAATATTCAAACGCACAAACCCATTTTTAGATTAAAAAAAGAGGAATTATTCTGTCCCATCTGTAAAAAGCCTATCAATAAGGGTGAGAATCTAGTTCGGTGCCCAAGTTGCAGTGCTCCTTTCCATCAAGATCATTTCGGGGAATGGATTAAGCAAATGGGTTCCTGTCCTGTCTGTAAAAAGGAAATTTATATGGATTGAATTATTCAAACCCATCTGTACGACTCTTGGAGGCTATCTTTCCTAAAAAACGAGAGGACTGAAAATTTCCACACGGTTTACCTTTATACAGAAGATATAAAGTAAAATTGCACACTATCTATTACTAACAAATGTTATTTATTTATTCTAGATTTACTTCGCAGTTTTTACAAGACATTGCACTGGAAATCGGAGGAGGTTTCGGGTAAGGAAAAGAATAAACAGATGGAGTGGGGAAAAAACTGGAATCACCACCAATATCTAAATCCCTCTGAAAATTCGTAAGGAAGGTGAGAAACTTAGAAAGATCTTGGAATTCTACCCACTTTCTCAATGCAAATTTTGCCATATCAGAAAAAATCTCATAATCAAAAGTAGAACTACTTTCTAAACCTAGACGGTCAGCTAAAGCGTCTAAATTCATCATAGATTTAACAAACACTTGAAGAGAGTAGATATCCTTCTTTAGATCTCTGGTACATTGGTTAGAAGTGAGAGAAATTGTGAAGTCGAGAATAAATTCTATTACTTCACTTCTTGAGGAAGTATATTCGTTTTCTTTGTTCAATCAGAATCTTCCTAATGAATCCTAATTACTTCATCATTAGAAAAAAGAATAATATCCCCAAAATACATGTCAGTCGTCAAAAAGTAATATGATAGGGGGAAACAAAACAACACAGGAAGAGGGAATTTTGCTTGAGGTGATGCAAGAAAACCTTTTATATGAAGGTTGGCTATCAGATCTAGCTTACTTTTAGAGATGAGGATAAGATGGGAAAGAAGGAAATATTTTTTATCATTCTCTGCTTAGGAGTCATACAAATTAATATTCAAACAGGGTTCTCCTTAGAAACAACGAAATATTATGGAAAAGATTTTACGATTCCTAACAACAAACAAGGGATAGCTATCGACCTTTTAAGAAGCAAGCAAGGGATCAAACAGGTTTTAATCCCTCAAAAGTACAATCTACTATTGAATTGCTCATTAATAGTAATCCAATACGAATTTGTTGCAGACTGGTTTGAAGTCTATGGGGAAAAAGTAGGGGATTACCGAGTAAAATCGGGAGATTATTACAAACGTTACACTTGTGAGGAAGCATACTACAATTCAAGCACCTTCCCGATTTATCAGAGGATCAAAGAAGAAGTACTAGTAGATGTTATATTAATGGATGACTCGAATAATGAGTTTTCTCGTCAATTAAACTACACAGAGATAAAAACAACTACACAAGAACCAATTGACATCTTTTGTAAAGCTACTCGCGATATAAATGAGCTCCTTGCAAATGAAAGGGAGGGTGAGATAATGAGAACAATTGAATATATATATACAGGTTATAGCATTGGAAGAAAATATTTGGATGTCTCAAAGGTATTTACAAAGAGTGTTATTCAGAATCTTAGTTTCAATATTTCTCAAACCCAGGAGGAAACCATTGGAACACGAGTTAGGGGAGTTTTCAAGACCAGTTTAGTTTATCCCTATTGGCACCATACAACGGATGGTTTTATCGATTCAAATAATGACAAGATATACGATGATTTTGAATCAACATCAGAGGATTTTGATTGGTTAATTTATACCATGGATTATTATGATAGTTCCACAGGCTCTTTGGTAAAGCGGATAGAAGGATATACAGATAATTGGGGTAAAATTATCAATAAATGGCAGAATGAGGATGTTCGTCTGGCATTTGAAATAGAGAAATATAATGATTTGGAATTTGTAAGTGAGGCGTCATCATTTAGTGGTTACTATTTCCTTGGACTACTAATAGTCGTTTATTTAACATCTCTCTCCAGAAAAAGGGCTACAAAGGAATAAAAACAAATAACAACCCTCTATTTTAGTCTATTCGGTTTTTCTTTTCATAATAAATATGACAATGCAAACTGCCAAAACTTGAAAACTTAGATAAGAGGAAACCTCAGATGTGGTTGTGTAACGTTTGAGTTCCATATCTAGCTCACGATAACCTTCAGGATCACCCAGACGATAATTGAGTAGAATATACTTCAAAATTCCCGTAATTTTTTCAAATTCCAACGAATAGAGGATTGCATATTCTGGAAAAGTATCGTTATGTAGATGCCAATCAAAAATAACATTGAATTGAATGGTCTCCTCTGTTTCAATAACATTCGGGGTTTCAAAATCAGCTGAAATATTTTGAGAAGGCCAAACATCAAGCCAATAGTCTGTAAAGTATTGCCACCTATCTGAAGCGATAACAAAGGGAATAATAAAAGCCTGATAATTATGAGCATAAGTCAAATTATCGATTGCTTCTTCAAAAAAGGGAGGTAATTGTGTGAAATACCATATAT
>JAEOTM010000011.1 GCA_016839815.1 Candidatus Hodarchaeota archaeon | reverse complement strand
CGAATAATTGTATGCCCTTCCTTTAAGGAATCAAACGCCTTATCAAAAAGAGCTTTTTCAAGCTCTAGGGATTGAGCAGTTTCCATCTTTCCTAATAGGGGGGTATCTAGAATGTAGGAAAATCGACCCTCACCTTGATGGACAACAGTAAACCCTATTGGCCCTAAATTGTCAGTAGAAGCGACATAAATTCTTAGTTTAGATTCCTCTACCCCTTTTCTTAGTCTTTCTTTTAATGGGTATTCAGATCGATTGAATTTTTCCTTCATATACTGAAAATAGGCAGCAATAACTCCATCTAGATTATCTAGTTCGTCTAAATTCTTTTTAGATATTTCATTTACATTTTGCATTACTAAAGCACTCCCATTATCAATGAGTTTAGATTTGATTAAGTATCAAAAGCAAAGAGGAAAAAAATTGCCTGCAAAAGGAAAGCAAATTTCAGAACTCGTAAATCTACCACTTGATTGTTATTATAACAATTCTAATCGCGTAAACTATATCTTAGTTTAAATATCCTCTGAATGTGGTAAAAATGAATATATTAGAATTTTGGGAATTAACAATCTGGTTGAAAGAAATTTCATACTAGCTTGATTCCATTAATAAATATTTAATTACTTGTTGTGAGGAGGGAATAATGGAATAATTTAAGATTTAACGTAAGAAAGGTAAGAATATGCATATAAATTCCTACATTCCTCTGTTTTTCGGGATTGTATGCATTTTCTTTGGAATATCCGGTTTTGTGAAAAACCTAAATGATCGCTAAATAGGGTTTTTTCTTTGTTTTTACAAATAAAACCTAATTATTTTTGAACGGTTCTATCGATCAAAAAAAGGGGAGAATATTGCCGGTCAAGGATTAGGACTTTTCATTTCTAGTAATTTGGTACACTTGCATCAAGGTAGCATATATGTAGACACAAAATATGGCGAGGGATCCAGTTTCAGTATTCTCCTTCCTTATTCATCGAAAGATTGAAAAAATCTATCAGAATTCGTATAATCCCCAACTAGTTAATGTAAAACCGATCTCCTTTTCAGATTGAAGTCTCATTACCTTTGAAAAACCAAAAATATTGGCTAAACCAGAAAGTAATCCTTCAATAACAGCTAATGTCATGGAGGTGTCTTGCTCCTCGGGTACTTTAACAGTTACGCAAATTCCTCCTGCTATATCCGATAATTCTACTAGTAATGGATTTATTGATGATTTAACCAGAGGTTTACTCCCTTTACTGGTTAGCCAGTTAGTAAATATGTTATTGGCAAGATTCTCTCCATAAGGTATTGAGAGTCTTGTTATCCTAGCCCAAAATTCGGGGGAATCTCGTTTTAATTCTATTTCACCTGCTAATGTCTTCCATACATCATTTTTGGTTTCAAAAAAGATCGCACTCTCTAAAATATTTTGAAATAAATCCCGGGGAATAATTCGCGCTAGAGTACGCATAAATGCGAGATAAAGAGAGTCGTCATAGATGGAGGAAAGAAAGACAGAGTAGCGAGACCAATTAAATAATCCCTTGAATGTCTTCAAAAAGCGTTGTAGATTGAGTTGGAGCTCACTTACCTTATCAGGGTCATATTTATGGCCAAGTAGAGAAATGAAGGGAGTTTCACCTAAGGAATTCAATATTTCCAAAATTTGGCTCAAGTAATTGTTTGCTTCCTCAAATTCATCCGGTCTGTACATATCCACAAGGAAAATTATTGCTGTGGCCCCACGCCACTTATTTTCGTCATTTAAATGCTGTTTAATATATTGAGTCTGGCCACCTAAGTCGAATATTGTAAGCTTAGTTTTCATCACTTCAACAAGGGAATTGAAAATAGAATAATCAACAGTAGGTCGAATAGTTCGTAATTGCTCTTCATTCCAAGAGTCAAAGAATTTCCTTATGATTGTAGTCTTTCCTACTTTCCTTAAACCAGCAATTATTAGTTTTGGTCTTTTATCCTTCAGAAGAGGTAAAGAAGGCTTGATTTCTTGCTGTAAGGTCTGAGTCACAAATTTATCGATTTTGTTGGCAATTTCAGGAGTTTTTGATCCTTCTAGTAACAAATCTGTAATTTTTCCATCTCCTTTGAGATTCTTACATACATGTTCTAGAATTGGATTAACATCTAACCGATTAGCACCTAGGGGCGTCATAATTAGCAATATTAAGCCTGGTAGACGTTTTAGGTAGATCTGAGAGTTTGCAAATACGATTTCTTGAATTTCATCTTTAACCACTTCCTTGGAAAATTGAATAAGTGCTGAAAGAAAGCCTGATATAAGTTGATTATCGTTTTCTAAAAAAAAGGATGGCTCAAAACTTTTGTTATAGAGTTCCAAGCCGCTTTTAGCTGAAATAATTGAAATCCTTTTTACAATGTTCAGATTTTCCAGATTCATAATTCCTAGTATTTCACATACGATAATAAAAGTTACTATTTGGTTGGTTGGGTGTATTTATTTTTCCTATTATGGTTATCCATGCTAAGAGTCCCTGAATCGTTAATCAGTTGCTAGCTTGTACTAGCTAAATGAGCTTCTTGCATCTTGAAAGAGCGAATAAAGTGGAGAATGCGCTTGAAAAGGTGTTTAATTCATAGAAGATTTCATTAATCTATTTTGATTTTAGTCACTCTTTTTATATTACTCTTGAAGAAGTGAAATTATGAATGATGTTTCGTATAAAACTATCAAGCGGATCTCCATAATTAATGCTGATACAGGAATTGAAATTTACCAAAAGGATTATCAATCTTCCTTTTTTCTTGAAAAAGATAATCAGTTAATTTCTGGTTTTATTTCAGCGTTAGTACAATTCTCCCAAGAAATCGTGAAAGATAATATTCAAGAAATGATTTTTTCAAACTCATTACTCTATTTAAAACGCTTTTCAACAATTTTGATCGTAATTCTAACTCCTTTAGGTATTGAACGGGAAAATGTAGTGCCAATCTTTAATATTCTGGGTGAGCAGATCGAGAATACTTTTGATCCAGATCAACTGGATTTTGTAACACCACAACTTTCTGAAAAAATTGAAAATTTACTTGATAGTAGCTTAGAAAAAGACGTAAAACTTCCTACCGTTTCTTCAGCCAGATTAACTACCTCTCCTAAAATTGTAATTGCAGGACTAAGGAAAGCTGGAAAAACAACAGCTATTCGAAAATTCTTTGATTCTTGGAATATAGAACAATTACAATCTATCCGCCCTACTATCGATTATTCTATCTTTCACTCATTTCTAGACGTAATGAAAACAGAATTATCGATCTTTGATCTTGGGGGCCAAACGCAATATATTAACCAACATATTAAAGATGAATCCAAATGGAGAGGGGCTACTGCTGTTCTATTCATAGTGGATATGTACAAACCAGAGGAATTCCAACAAGCATATGATTATTTGGTTAGGATTCTAAAGATTTTTGAAACAATGAACGAAACTCCTTTTATCGCGTTAGTTGGCCACAAATACGACCCTGATAAATTAAGTGAGCTCCAACCTCATCTAATGAGCTTATTGAAGACATTCAAGGGATTATTCACCTGGCCTCGCTATTCTGTCTTCCTCTCCTCCATCTATGATGATTCTCTCTATCTCACGTTTATGCGTACACTAGCACGAATTATCCCCCGGGATTTGCTTCAGAATATCCTTGAAAGTGCAATCTTTTTTGAGACCCAAAATAGAGTATGGAACACTGTATCAGAAGAGCTTGATCCTGAGGCTGATCCCCATCATTTCTGGGAAAAAATTGTTAAATTATCAATCCCCTATGGAGAAAAATTAGCTAATGACTTATTTCAAGGATGGATTTCTGGGGATCTCGCTGAAGAGATGAACCAATCCATTGACTTAATAGATGTAAAAATTGATGATATTGCTGGTGGAATGCAAATCAACATAAATTTTCCACGAGAAGGAACCACTCCTTTACTCGGAAACGTAATCGAGGGATTACTCACCGGTTTAGGTAATGTATTCGGATTTTCACGTATTATGAGACTTCACGCAGACCAAGAAGTTGGGAAAATTTCAACAAGCTGGGGAATGTACGAGTTTTGATCCGCTAACGAATTTCACTTAATTTTTGAGTAATTAATTCTAATAATTTTTCTTCTTGAAAGGGTTTAGTAAGATAATCATTTGCTCCCAAAAATTTTGCAAAACGAATATCATCAGGAGTAGCTAATGCTGATAAGAAGATCAACGGAATATTCTTGAATTGCAGGTTATTTTTTAAGAATTGGTATAATTCATAACCATCCATTTCAGGCATCATTATATCACTAATTATGATTTGAGGGATATTTACCTCTGTTTTCTCCAGTAGCTTATTTACTGCTTCTTTTCCGTTTGTTGCAATCTCTACTTCATAATTATTAGCCTCTAATGTAACCATAATATTGAATAGTACATCAGGATTGTCTTCTACTACTAAAATTCGTGTTGCTATTGTTAACGCCTCCAGTTGTTTAGTCTTGTTCATTCCTTATAATGTTTCTTATATCGTTTATTTCTTCTTCTAATTGTTCAGTTTTCAGTCTAGGGATAAAAAGAAAGACAGATGTTCCTTTATTCAACTCACTCTCAACAAATATTTCTCCTTTGTGCATTTTAATTAAATTTAATGCAATTCCCAAGCCTAGGCCCGTCCCAGGAATATGGCTGACTTTTTGAGAACGGAAGAAACGATCGAATAATCTAGGGATGTCCTCTTTGGAAATCCCCATTCCTTTATCAACAAACTGGATTAATACACCTTCTTTATTATCTGGATTAAACTTCCCTTGGTACCCCTCTAATCCATTTACAGTGATTTCACTACCGATTTCTGAAT
>JAEOTM010000205.1 GCA_016839815.1 Candidatus Hodarchaeota archaeon | reverse complement strand
TATGTAGATAATCATTTTCGCTGTAACTTTTTTCACTAAAATTTCATTGAACTCCGTCAGGAGTTCAATCGGAATTCCACAATTAAAATAAATTATTAATTTTTTCGATATCATTTATAATACTTTTTTTATATAATCTCGTCTCATTAGTTCACTTGCAACTGTGGGAATATGAAAGACTTCGGAGTCTACGGTGGCATAACTCAAAAAAACTATTATATTGGTAATGATTTCTCTCTCCACTATGGTAATATTTAGTATATGAATAGTTATTTCTTGTATTAAATGGGATCTATTGAATGAACCTTACATGTTTTTCATTTAAATAAAAGGAAAAAAATCTAATGTAGTTCCTGAAGTGAAATGACCTCATGGTCAAAAAATCCTAATCCCCTTTTTTTCACGTCTAAGGTAAAATTTCATATTAGGAATGCCCTTTTTTCTTTAATTTTGTTTTCGCTTGGATAACCATGATCCCTATGTAAATAAAAGAAGTATTTTTCCCTCACAATTTGGACACAGAATGCCTTTCTTGTCTTGAGGGATTGAATCGCGATTCACAGTCTTGCCACATCGCCTGCAGCTAATTTTCGCAGATTTTTGGAGAACGAGTCTTCCACACTTAGGACAATATACCCCTTTCAATTCTACAACCTTAACTGTTGGTTTATAGAATAGAGTCGTATCACAGTTACCGCACTCCATTAAGGGGAGATCCCAATTCTTAAAGCAATACCTCTTTATTCCTTCCCTCATTCTATCCCTTGACCTCTCTATTTCCCACTTTTTCAAATCTAAGGCATTCCTAATATTCCGTGGGAATTCCCTGGTTCTTTGTTTTTTTCGTTCTTTTTCGCGCTTCCTTTGTTCTTCTCTGACGGAACGTTGCCATTTCTTCCATATTTTAACTTTCTCAGCTTCACTTGAGCATTCTAGCATGCGAATCGAGTTATACATGACAATAAAAAACTGTCGACTCTTTTTCATGAACGCTATATACTGATCCTTGAACGATTGTTGAACCTGTTTAACTGAAAAGTGTTGGGCAAGCGATTGTTCCCTGACAAGTTTAAATAAAGATTTAATCGAAAAATTTTCGATCGTGCTAAAAAATTCTTTCAGTAATTCCGTGTCTTTTATTTCTTCAATTATTATTGCATAAAAAGTGGAGAGAGTCGATTCTGATAGTGAGTCTAATAAAAAGGCTCGTGATAATTCTTTCATGTAATTTAACAAAACCCCAAAATGTTCCTGGATGAACTCCCGTCTTGTTCGCTCCTTTTTCGAATTCATTACGGGGTAAAAGAAGAATTATTTGACTTGGTAATGGGTTTAGATAATGTTGCTCGGGTTAGAGCACGAATCTTGTACGATGCGGGGTATCACATCTCAACACAAGTAAAGAAGGAAAATCCTGCTGTATTGCATCGTAAGACGGGGTTTGGGGTAAAATTGTGCAAGAAAATCATCCTAGGTTAGTTTTTTCTCGAAATTTTGGGTTTCTTATATTGACAGTCCAACTATCCTCTTAAAATCCACGAGGGAAAATCTTTTAAATGAAGGTAAAGAAGTAATTAATTAACTTAAATTTAACAAAAAAGTTAAGTTTTCTTTCTATTTGAAATAGAAATTTAGAGCGAAATCAACATGAAAAAAAGAATTAAAGTTCAAATCATTTTAGTTACATTATTCTTACTTATTATGGTGAATTCATTCGTCGTAAGAAATATTAAGGTCACTCCAAGGACTATTGAAAGAAACTTGTTGATCAGTGACTTTTGCGATTCATTAGGAAATTATTATGATGGTGGAGAAGCTATGGATATAGCAGTGTCTGGATCAATTGTCTATGTTGCAGATGGAAGTGACGGCTTGGAGATCATAGCAACCCAAGACCCAACAAACCCCCATGAATTAGGACAATTTCCTGTAGGATCATGGGGTATAGGGAAGGTCTGCATTTCAAATGAAATAGCATATCTCCTAAGTACTTGGATGGGTTTAACAGTCGTAAACATAAGTGAGCCTACCAACCCAACAGAATTAGGATCGAATAATTGGGCGGTAACTCAGGATATGGTTATTCAAGGAGACTATGCTTATCTTTCAGGGATCTATCCACATCAAATTGGAGAAACCGATCCTCTACCTTATTTTCAAGTGTTTAATATCTCAGATCCCTCGAATCCATCCATGTTGTCAGAATTAACATCAACTCCTCCTTATTATGTCGGAAATGGACTTGATGTTCAAGGTGATCTTGCGTTTGTTTCAAGAAAAAGCGACTTTTGCGTTATTAATATAAGTAATCCACTTGATCCCTTGGTTATTAGTAGCCTTCCGATAGAAGGATACAGTATAACAATAAAAAATGACATTGTATATTGTGGAGGTGTTGAAAATCTATCATTGTTAAACGTCTCTGATCCAACTAACCCCTTTCTGATCGTGGAGTATGTTTCTGCTCGCTTACAGGGATCTTATATACAAGATGTCGAAGTACAAGGGGATCTCGCCTATTTAGCAACAGGTGAAAACGGTACAATGGTTTTAGAGATTGGTGATCCCCAAAATATTAGATTCATAGGACAGCACGTGGAAGGCGGTTCTGGAGGATATAATTATAATTATGCTATAGAGGTTGTAAACGGAATTGGATATGCTGCGAATTACGAAAGCGGACTTTCAATAATCGATTTTGATGTTTCCGTTCCGGAAGTTCCACATAACCTCCAGTTTACTCCTAAATTCTACAGTATTAATATAACATGGGACACTCCAGCGTCATATGGAGCAGAGATCCTTCATTATAACATATATCGTTCAGACACACCAGGAGGACCTTATTCTTATATTGGAAGTTCGACAAGCAACAATTATTTTGATGATGGTCTGGATATCAATAGATATTATTATTATATCATAAAAGCAGAAAACGTCTTGGGAGAAGGAGATCCTTCAGAAGAACTGGAAGCATATGCTGGTCCTTTTGTAAAATGGGAGACTCCTGAAGAAGGAAAAAGAGTCATACTACCCGTTGGTGATGCGGTGTTTAACTTTACTTATGTCTATGATTATCTTGATGAGATCAAGCTGTTTCTGAATGGGATTGATTATGGAAGCGTGAAAGATCTGAATTCTACTGTTTTAACACCATATACAATAAGTATAGATGGTCCAGTTAGCGCTGAACTTAGGGGTTATATCACTGGAAACGTTAATCCCATTACTTCTGATCAGAGGAATTTCAAATTTGCTAAATTAAAGACTGATGCTATCGAAATTATCGAAGAAGATAAAAAATACATTGGATC
>JAEOTM010000204.1 GCA_016839815.1 Candidatus Hodarchaeota archaeon | reverse complement strand
GTTTCTTGAAAGAAACCCGGTTGGCAGAGGAGTTTTCTTAGAAGAAATACGCGTGGAGGTTTTCCGACATGCTCAGTGTGTTTTAAACACTGCCACTAATCGCACACGGGCTTTTTTGAAGATTCGTGTCGAAATGGTCAGTCCTTTCGTTAAGAGGATTTTCGAGAGAATTATTTAGCCCGAAGAATACCTCGATAAGGAATATAAATCCGAAGTTACCTTTAAAAGGATTAATTCACAATGATTTATTTGAGATAGAGAATGTTTAGGAAAAGGTCTCCTTTTATTCGTAAACCAAAAAAAGGAGATATTAATAAAGAAGTTATAGAGCAGATTGAAGATACCAAACGCAAGATGAAAGAAAAAATCCCTCGTACTTCCAAGGAAAAGGAACAAGAAGAATCTGAATGAGGAAATTGGAGAGAATTCGTCTCCTACTATTTTCTTGTTTGCTCATCGTTGATTAAGGTGCTATCAATTATGAGAACCATTTTTCCCACTGTTACACAGCTTAAATTAGTAGTTGCAGCAGTTGTTCTTGTTTTCTCCCTCTTAGCGATCACCATAGAATTCATTCCCTTCGAATCTGATAATTTCATTTTACCTGAACCTGATTTACTTGGTCATCTCCCCCTAAGTACTGCTATTCATCAATCAAAGATAACTACAGATTTATATCCTCATGATCTAAGTGTTGAAGAACTATCTCAGCTCCTGTGGGCGTTACAAGGTACCACTCATGGTCCAGGGTTTCGAACCGTTCCTTCTGCAGGTGCAACTTATCCGTTAAAGATTTTTATACAACATAATGGAAATTCTCCTCTCAATCGTGGATATTACAGTTATAATTCCGATGCACACGAGTTAAAGTTACATTCTTCTAGTATTAACGAATCTCAATTATTTCCTGCTCTTTTATCCGAGGATCAGGCTGTTGCGAATATGACAAATATTTTCTATATTTTTGCAGATTTTAATCGAACTTCAGATCGCTATGGTACAAGAGGAATTCAGTATGTCCATTTAGAGGTAGGTCATGCTCTTCAGAATTTCCTTCTCCAACTTTCCTCCTTGAATTTAAACACCTGGGTAATTTCAGATTTTAATACATCACAAGTTAAAGCATTGCTTCACACATCATTACAACCTCTTATGATATTACCTGTTGGTCAAGATCAGGGTAATCTAGAGAGGTTTTCGAAGTCAGCCATTCAATCCGTGATAACTACGGAAGAAATGACTGTAGAGCAAGCTATTGCAAAACGTAAATCCACTCGTGACTATGTTAGTGGATTAATCCCCCTTTCGATTATTATTGATATCTTGAACGACAGTATAGATATTGCTTTTCTTACAGAAAATGCATCCATTATCGATCTTCGTTTAGTTGTTGGTGAAGTAAACGGATTATCTATGGGCATGTATTCTTACTTCTTAACTAATCATTCTCTTAAGCACTTTCACGAGGGAGATGCACGTAATTCCTTGAGAAAAACAGCGTTAGATCAATCATGGGTTGAATCTGCTCAACTCAGTCTAGTTATATCTGCTAATATGACATGGATGGATCAACAATCTGATCCTGATCTTTCATATCGGAGATTGATGTCGATAATCGGGATGATCGCCCAAAACATCTATCTTAAATGTGCTGCTCATTCTCTGGGAACCGTTGTTATCGGTGCGTTTAGTGAAGGGGATGTTACTCAGTTATTAGAGATTCCTGACTCACATACTCCTTTTTATATACTTCCGATTGGATTAATCCCCGAGTTTTTTGACCAAGAAACTCTCCTCTTCATCCCTATGTCTGAAATTGCCCATTATCTTGGATTGTTTTCTTTCGTTTTATTTTATGTTAGCTTTTATCTGACCCTCCCTGTATTGAAACGAAGGTTAAGACAACAAGTTTTTTGGTTTCATTACTTTTTTGGCTCCCTCCTTGCAATATCGAGTGTATTTCATTACATGGTTTTGCATGGCCATGTAAAATCTCTTTCGGAGTTCTCAGATGTGACTACTTTTTTATCCGCTGTTATTGATTTTCCAAGCGTATTTTTTGCTTTTCCTACCACCCGTTATGAAGTGGGACAATTACTTGCATCACTTAGTTTCATTTCTGGGACGATTTTTACACTTTCTGGTCTTCTTATGGTCTTAGATGGTGGATCTTATCGAAAAATCCTGCGTACTATTCACAGATATGCGGTTTTCATTACTCTTATTTTTATTATAATCCATAATCTACTTAATGGAACCTTTCTTGTGATCAAACCTCGTATGTTCCTCTATCTAAATCTTTTATTTTTCACTTTGTATTACTTCATTCACTATTCTTTTTTGCAGCTGAGACAATATCGAAAACATCTCGGTTCTGCTATTTGAAACGAGTTTAGAGAAGGAATATTTTTGTCCAAATATTCCAAGGGAGGATCTTGAAAAGACAAATCCGCTTTCTCATTGACTTCTAGTCATGATATTAACGACGATAATCATGAGTTGACAAACGAGTACTGGAATCTATCATGAAAGCTATCCCGTTAAGAGATGAGTTTTCTATTTAGAAAAACGTAAGGAGGTTCGTTTAAGCGAATAATTTCTCTAGTTAACTCCTTAATCATGAACGATCCCTCTAGTTAACCATTGATTTTACATCGAATTTTGTCGGAAGCATTAGATTTTATATGAGATAATTCAGTATGTCCGCTAGCAACGAATATTTACTCAAAATTTGTGCCGTTGGATCAGGAAAGGTTGGAAAAACGGCTCTCATTCGTAAGTTTGCGGAAAATAAATTTGATACGAACTATCTTCCAACTCTTGGAGTTGACATCACAACCAAGAAAATTCAAGTTGATGATACCCAAGTAAAATTGATATTAGTGGATACTGCGGGCCAAGAGTTTTTTGGCAAATTAAGACCTAGTTATTACCGCGGAGCTTCGGCTGTTTCGATTTTTTTCAATCGTGGTGATCGTTTATCTTTTCATGCAGTTACCAATTGGTTAAATGAATTTCGGAAGTATGTACAACCAGCAGTTCCTCTTGCTCTTGTCGGAATTACCTTTGGTTCTGATTTGGTTTCTTCAGAGGAGGGAAAAGAGCTTGCTAAGACATTAAATGGTAGGTATTTTGAATGCCCCTCCACTAATGGTCCGTATATCCATGAGGTTTTTGAGTCTTTGAGTCGACAGGTTATTGGTTTGCCTGATTTGGAACCAATAGAGCCCCCTATTAAGGAGTCAAGGATTTCTAGTTCGATTTTTAGGAATGGGGATATTTTAGACATCCGTTTTGAACATTACCAACTCCGTATCGAGCATATCTGGATTAATCAAGACACACGCTCGAGAGAGGAAGTGGAACGATTATGGATCAGACACTTCTTGGTTTGAAGTAAACTAATGGTCATCCTCTCGTTTTCTTGAATAAAAATCCTTCAGGAGTCTAATAGCGTGTGTTAATGAGCTTGAAATTCATCTAAATGAACTTTCGACTCTTCTGTTTGATGGTTATTTCATCTTATCACAAATAGAGTAAGCATTTTCAACCAGTCTTAGTCAAAAGGAAAATCCTTATATGGTTCAGTGAAAGTTAGGCCTATCTATTACAATTTTCAACTGATTCTTTGAAGAAAACTGGGCTTTAAGCAGATGTCAGCTCATAAAATAACTCAGGAGACGGTTCTTAACTACTTTGATCATACTATGCCCATCTATCAACTCTATTCAAAGAATCACCTACACTTTGGTATTTGGACTCGTAATACCCTGAGTAAAGAAGAATCATTACTCAATCTGACAAAGCTCGTCTGTAAATTGTTGGATATAAAACCAGGTGATCGTGTTCTAGACTCTGGTTGTGGGGTTGGGGGTTCTGCTTACTACATCGCCTCCACTCATGGTGTACCCACTATCGGGATTAACATTTCTCGCCTTCAACTTCAAAAAGCCCTAGAATTTCCCCCCCAGCTGAACAATAGTTCTCTACTTAAATTCTATCTTCAAGACTATACCCAGACAGATTTTCCCTCTTCTTCTTTTACAAAAATATTTGGTATTGAAAGTATTTGTCATACACATGAGAAAGGGAAATTTCTTAACGAAGCCTATCGGTTATTAAAAAAAGAAGGAAGACTTGTGATTGCGGATGGGTATAGAAAACGAAAAAATCTGAAAGAAACGGAAAAAAAATTACTTCACCGATTTTTAAAGGGGTGGGCGGTTCCTGATCTTGAAACATTTGAGAGTATACATCAGAAATTACTCTCATCTCATTTTCGTAATATTACCTGTCACGATATTACTGCGCATATTCGTAAATCCTCTTGGCGAATACATAGATCTGCAAAACGAGCCTATCCTCTCCTTTATTTATTGAAGACTCTTCATCTCATCAATACCGCTTTATTTGAACACTGTGAAGGAGCATATACCCAAAAACTGCTTATTGATCGAGATATTCTGAGATATGGAGTTATCACTGCCGATAAATAGCCAATGAGATTAGTCTTAAGGCTTAAATAATTAAGGTTCCAAGTAACTCTAACTGACAAAATTGGACTTAGACTTATACCTGAAATACTTATAGCGTATTATCGTAATGTGTAGCTGAACTCGTATGGTTGATCCATTTATTGTTCTTCTTCCTGATCTTACGAAATTCCTTATGAGTACAATGGGTCTTATACCAATTCCCGTCCTCTACCTTCTCTATCGTCGAACAGGAGTTATTGATTACCTTATTTTTGCTGCGGTGTTTTTCTTTTTTTCCTCCAGTGTATTTTTTTCTGTGCTTGCCCTCCAACCTGGAAATGTGTTGTTCTGGCAACTCCGACACATTTCTATGTATTGTTGTTACATCCTGGTTCTTCTCCATGCTAATCGATTGAAATGGCTTAGTCAGCGAAAATTATTAACTATAGGGATGATCACATGGTTTTTTTCTCTTATTGTCCTTACTCTGCTTTGGAAATCGATGCCTAATGAACGAGGTATCTTTTTATTTTGGGAGATGAATCCCCGATCCATGGACGCATTTTTCAGCCTTGAAGGCGGGCAAAATATACCAGAAATTGGAGCTGGTCTTGCCATTAACGGAATAATTATTCTGTCCACAAGTCATCCCCTCCTTGCCTATGGTTTCTATTTTGCAGTAGCCTGTATTTTTCTCTATACTTATTTAACAATCAAGCCAGCAAGTCCTACTTCTCGAATAATTATTGCAAAACGTTTATGGATATTAATTGGTCTAGCTAATCTCTCTGCTACAGGTTTTCTATTCTTTTGGCCCGTTTCAAATACCTATGAATGGGTCATTATCTTCGTTTTAATTGAACTTGTCTTAATAGCGACAGTAGCAATCAAGTATCCTGAATCCATGTTAATTACTCAAGTCCAGTTGCATCGAGCTATTAGTTTGTATAAGGAAATTCAAAAAATGGATCAAAGGCAGTTTAATCGGATTTCTGAGATACGAATGGAGAAAGTTGTTGAGTACTTACGAACAGTTAACTTGGAGGTAGTCGAGGGAGACCCCAGTGAAAGTCTCTAGAATTTCAAGTCGATTATTCTATCATCAAGTGTGGAAAGGGTCAATCCTCTCGTTTTCTGAGAACATAAACAAGATTCTATTGTTGATATTTTCGAAAGTTTTTATTTCCCAGACTCCTTCTCTGATGATATGGTTTATGTAAGAGGTGGGTTAGGGTATGATACTATTCAGGGAGCTCTAAGTATCATCACTGGAACGACGTGGACTTTGGTTATTGCCTTATTTATCTCTAGTACTGATTCTGAGGTCATAGATCAGATGTTTGGTGGAATAATGCTTGTCTGGGCTATAGGGCCTATCTTCGTTTTGGTTGGAATTTATTCTACTTACTCTGATCGTAAAAAACGTATGCATTTAGGCTTTGTTCCATATTGGGGAACATTTAACAGATCTTTTTTTTCTCTTGGAGGAAGTTCTCCTCCTAAGATTTGTCGTTATCGCTCAAAGGATAGATAGTCGAAATTATATGATTGAATGATGAACCAACATCCAAATCCGAAGTTTTTCTCTAGATAGCGATATAAGCAAGTTATCAATATTCTAAGTACCGATAGTGCAATTTCTAGAATCTTAGAAAGATTTTATGTATTTGCAGGGAATTGCTGTCCTTCAACAGTAGGTGAGAGATCAACAATTCCGACAAAGTCGATCAATTCTACATACGGATCCTATTCATTGAATACAGCATCCATCGGTCTTTAAGAACTGGTTGATGAAAATGAAAGCCCTAATTCTATCCTCGTTTCTTGTTTTATTATTTATTCCTGGTCTAACGATAATTCATATTCCTTTAAACGAAAGTACTCCAGATATTACTCATCCTCTTGTTAAACTAAACAGTATACGGATGGTAGATGTGTCTTTAGTAGAAAACGTATATCTTTCTAAACCTGGTATCGTGAACGGAGAAATGATTGATATTTACGGTAAGATCCGTAATAATGGTGGTTTTCAAGTTACTTCTTATGTTCTCTTTACTGTGAAAAATTCAAGTTGGAAGCAAATTGTTGCCAGTCAAAAAATAACTCTTGCCCCAAATGAAGAAAAATATGTTAAAACGTCATGGATGGGAGTAGATGGAACATATGAAATAAGTATTCAGGCTAAAGTGATAAATTATATAGATAGTTTTCCTGAGAATAATATAATATCAACTGTGGTAAATATTGCCTCAGAACATACTACCAGTATGTCTTCAACAGATAATAGTGATTCGAATGATCAACCTATTCAGGAGTTGAATGAAGATACAGTAGATATCTCAATATTAGAAGAAAATAATTATCATTCTATCAACGAAATTAAACCGGGGGATTCAAAAGTATTAGATTTAACCATTATTTCTCATGACATTACGGATGAATTCCGAGTAATTGTCGGGGGGATCACTAACGAAATTAGAATTGACCCTGATCGGTGGATCTTACCCTTATCTAAGGAGGAAGATGTACCCCTTCAAATAGAGATATCTGCAAGTCAGACCCTTGATGTTGGAAGCACTCATATGATAGAATTACTTTTATATCGATCTTCACGTCCTTCTGATATTGTGCAGAAATCTTTTAATTTCTTGATTGTATCTGAGTATACACAAAATTATGAAAGCAGTGTTGAAAATCAGAGCTCCCCCTCGGATGATAATTCTCCCTCTTCTCCTATGAATGCGAGTATACATTTTTCTATATTGTCGATTTCTGAAGTGAATCCTCCTATACTTGAAAATATAACCCATCTTCCTACTTATCCAAGTATCTCTCAAAATGTTACCATCAGAGCTGATATAATTGACGAGAGTACTCTAATTAATGCTACATTATTCTATTCCTTTAATGAGGGTTCAACTTGGTTAAATTCCTCAATGGTACCAGGTGCACTCAACAGCTGGTCTGGAAAAGTCAGCAGTCCAGGTTATGAGGTCAATGTAACATACTACATTCAGACATTCGATAATTTCACCAATTCTGCTTCCTCCTCTCAATATTTTTTTCTATTTGATAATTCTCCTCCAATAATAAGTAATATACTCATTGATGATAATACACCGAATTATCAGCAAAATGTAACCATTTCTACACAGATTACTGATCTAAGCCCCTTAAGGAATGTAACCCTCTACTATTCTTTTGATAATGGCACTACTTTTATCCCAGTTAATATGACAGGTAGCCTTGGGACTAGTACTTATGTAAAAGACGTGTTAGTGGTCTCACATAGCCAAGATACAGATTATTTATCACGAAATCTGTTTACTTTTGACTCAATGACCGAAGTAGCATTTTCTTCTATCACCGTTTCAACTCTCAACCAATACCGTATTTTAATTTTGGAACCTAATTGGAGTAGTTATTCATACCTTCGTAGTGGGCTCACTGTTGTTAATCAAGCACTTGATAATCATTCTCTAATAGTATCCATTCGTGTTGCTGGGAATCAGAACTCGCAAGCTGATATAGACTTTTTAGGAACTGATTATGATAGAAGTGTCACCCATAACGCTGAATCGTTCGTTGATGGAAACCATCCTTTAATCACAGGCTTACCATGGGGAGGACATAATTTATTAACCACTTATTTTAATTCATGGAGTAGTACAGATCATGGATGGTTCTACAACCTTCCCTCCTCTCAAGAAGGATATACAGAAATCCTTCAAAATACCGATGGAATATCCATGTACGAATACATGTATAAAGACTCTTGGGTTTTGCTTGATACTTTAACATCTATTGATGGTGGTTGGGGAAGTGGAAACGACTTTGTGGCTGATAATTTTATTAACTATCTTAATTATACCTATTATCAATTAACACCAAGTTTTCAGGGGATCATCCCTCCAGCTCCTGCAGATACTCTCGTCCAATATTATATCAATGCTACGGATATGATTAATATTTCTGCTGTCTCTGAAACCTATTCTTACTTTTCTGATGGTTCTATTCCCCAAATAAGCAATGTAACTGAAACGACAGTTGTGTCAGAATATGATTCTCTTACTATTAACGCCACAATTAGCGATAATTGGGCTTTAGACAATACTACTGCTCTTCTCATCTACACGTATGATAATACTACATTCTATCAAACTTCGATGACATTGATATCTGGAAATGAGACCTATGCTGTATATCAAGCAGTCTCACCCGCTACAACACAGTCAAATGTAAATTATTATATTCAGATCATAGATCTCTCTGGTCTACAAGGAACTTCTGGTAACTTCTCCTATCTAGTAGATCATATTCCCTCCTTGAATTCTCAGTTAACAATTCCTACTTACCCTCACGCTAATCAATCAGTTACTATTAACGCAACAGTAAGTGATGATAATGGCATCTCATCTGTAATCCTGTATTACAATAGTAATGCTACTTGGGATCAGATGAGTATGAATTTGAATCAGGGGGTATATCAGGCAACCATCCCTGCCACCATTAACGATACAAATGTCAACTATTTCATTTCCATAACTGATACGTTTGGTCATCAAATAAATTCGTCAAATTTTACTTATAACTCTGATGGACTAGCTCCAAGCTTTATCAGTATAACTCACTCACCAACACAACCAAATGCTGATGCACCTGTTCTTGTCCAAGCTACTATCACTGATTCAAGTGGTATTCAAAATGCTAGTTTATCCTATTCTACGAATGCTGGTTCTTCATGGACGAATCTCTCCATGATCTTCAATCTAGGGTCTTGGGAAGCAGCTATCCCCGCACTTAACCAAGCCATTCAAGTAAATTACTTTGTTACTGCTTATGATCAAGCAGATATTATAGGTGAATCAAATCAAACAATTTTTGATACTGATGCTGTTTCTCCCCAAATATATAATCTTACAGAGATCGAGATAGTTTCAGAATTATTCAGTACACCCATTAATGTAACATTAACTGATAATTTCGGTGTTGATTCAAGTAACGTCCTTTTGTTTTACTCTTATGATAACAGCAGTTGGTTTTCAACAGGTATGAGCCTAATTATGGGTGATACACTTAACGGTACCTTTAATGGTAATTCTCCCTCTACTAGTCAGAGTATAGTATATTATTATGTACAAGCCTTTGATCTAAGTGGCCGATCAAATATCTCCTCTATTCTCAATTATACAATTGATCACGTACCCGTTGTAATTCTTGATCATATTGAACCTCTTTATCCCTCTACCCTTACAGATGTTAATATTTATGCAAATATTACCGAGGAAGTTGGACTTAATCAAGTAGTTCTCTATTACTATTACAATACTACTTGGCAACAAACTCCAATGGTTAATGTCAGCAATCAATTTACAGGAACTATTGGATTCACAAATATGGATACTCAAGTCTCCTATTATGTCTCTGTTGTTGATTCATTTGGTCATATGGTAAATTCTTCAACTCAATTATTTTATGTAGATGGATTGCTACCCAGAGTTGAAAATATCAGCTACTTCCCCTTATTTCCGGCCTATACCGATAATGTTACCGTAAATGTAGATCTATTTGATAATCAAAATATTTCCAACAGTACTTTATATTATACAACTAATGGGACTTGGATTGGATTAAACGTCTCTCTCCCACAAGCCAGTACTGTAACAGGAAGAGATCCTACCTCAGGGGAATATTACGGCATTACTCAGACAGCAGATTACGCTTCTGGAGATCTCAAACGTCTTTCCCTTTATGTATATTCTTCTGATTCTGACACTTTGTACGTGACTCTTTGGGGATTCCGAATGGATACTGAGGTTTGGGAACAGTTTCATTATTCTGGATCTCGTGGTACTGGAAATTTACCTGAATTTAACTGGGTAACTCCAATATATGACCAATGGCGTATCCAAATTTATGATTCCGAAAGTAATGATTATTTCTACTATTCATATGAATACGATTCTCAACCACAGTATTCGACCACAATTCCTGCTACGTATTCTAGTTCAACTGTCCAGTTCTATATAGAAGCATTTGATTATGTGGGAAACAAAGGCAATTCCTCTCTTTTCAGTTACTTTACAGATGCTGATGCCCCAAGCTGGTCAAATATTACCATCATATCCACTGTATCTGAACTAACCAATGCTCCAATAAATATCACCGTCACTGATAACCTAGCTGTGAATACAAGCCAAGTGATAATGTATTACTCTTACGATCAACTAACCTGGTTTAATACTCTGATGATGCTTACTTCAGGATCAAACATCACTGGCACTTACACTGGTAATTTTCATGCAACTAGTAATCTTGGTGTTTACTATTATATTAACGCTTCAGATATAAGCGGTTTAACAAACCAAACATTAACATTTAACTACACCATAGATCATGTACCCATTCTCAATGAAGTTATGATCATCCCTCTCTATCCTAATCCTTCTTCATCTCCAACAATAAAGGTAAACATTACCGATGATTCCAATCTCAGTTCTGTGCAGTTATACTATGAATATACTGGTTCATCAGGAACAATTAATATGACTGAAAATAGTGGTTTGTATGAGGCTACAATCCCTGCTACGGGAATTGATAGCATGGTGAATCTCACATTTATTATCATAGACAGTTTCGGTCATAATCTCAATATTAGCGATTTTTCGTATTTCTCTGATGGGCTTTCCCCCATATTTCAGACTGTCCAAACTATTCCAGCCTATCCCAACTATCTGCGAAATGTAACAGTAGTTACTGAAATTGATGATGTTAACGAAATGAGGAACGTTACATTATACTATCGGATGAATTCTGGCATTTGGAATTCTCTTATCATGAATGGTAGCATTGGAATTGATGCGGGGAATCCTACAACCGATGTCTTACTTATCTCTCATGGACAGGACACCTCATATTTAACCCGAAACGGATATACTTTTGACTCAATAACAGAACTTCAATTCTCGACTATTACCACTTTTACTCTATCACAGTATAGAATTCTTATTCTTGAACCCAACTGGTCAAACTACGCTTACTTAAGAAGTGGACTTACCGTGGTTGCTCAAGCTCTTGATAATTCACCATTGGTAGTTTCAATTCGAGTTGGAGGTAATAGTGGTTCTCAAGCTGATATTGACTTTCTGGGAACGGATTATTCTCAAACAGCATTCTCCAATGTCGAAACGATCTTAGAATCGAGTCATCCTTTCATAAGTGGTTCTCCCTGGGGAGGAAATACATTGTCAGCTTCTGATTTTAATTCTTGGGGTTATACCGATCATGGTTGGTTATATAATCTTCCTATTTCACAACAAAGATACACTGAAATCCTTCAAAATGCCAACGGCATATCAATGTTAGAGTATAGATACAAAAATTCACCTATTTTGGTAGATACTCTAACCTCTATTGATGGGGGTTGGGGTACTGGAAATGACCCTGTTGCTGACAACTACATTAACTATCTCGATTTTCTCTCATCAATATTGATTACTGGCTACTCAGTCACAATTCCAGTTGCTCCCGCAGATACCACAGTCGAATATTATATTGAAGCAACTGATCTAGCAAATAATTCAGCATTGTCAGGCCTTTATACCTATCTTGTTGATGGGGGTGCGCCTCAAATAAATGATATTACTCAAGTTATGGACACTTCCCAACTTGATTCTGCTGTGATTAATGCAACGGTAATAGATGGACTAGGTGTTGATAATAGTAGCGTTCTTCTGATTTATACATATAATAATTTAACTTATTATCAATCTCCAATGTCTTTTATCTCAGGAAATGATACCTTTGGAATATATCAAGGTGTGTCTCCTGCTACCAGTCAATCAAGAGTCTATTATTATATTTCCGCTACAGATATTAGTGAGCTTCGTGCTTATTCTGGAAATTTTTCATATCGAGTTGATTTCATTCCTGTAATTCAGAATATTTCCTTGACTCCCACCTATCCTAGTAGCTCTATGAATATGTACGTATTGCTGGAAGTAACTGATGATGTTGGATTTGCCAACGCAACACTATATTATACCTACAATTCCACTTGGAACAGTATTTCCCTTACTCAACAAGGAAGTGACTTTGAAGCAATCATTCCACCATTGAATGTTGATGCGATTTTAACATATTACATTGTCGTTTTTGACAGCTTTGGTCATCAAATTACATCCTCACAAGATCAACGGTATATTGATGGATTAATTCCAGCCATTACTGATATTGATAGGTCTCCAGCCTATCCCATAAACAATACTTCTGTTATGGTTTCGTGTATTATTAAGGATAATAACACCCTCGTAAATAGAACCCTCATCTATTCTGTTAATGGTTCCAGCTGGATTTCCCTTGATATGAATCAATCCGTACCCGTAACCATTAATGGCAGAAACCCTCCTACAGGTAATTTCGCATCAGGAACAACTCAAATAATCGATCATGATGTTGGTGGACCTATCGAACGATTATTAATCTATGTATATTCAGCTGACAGTGATACAATATCAGTCACTCTTTGGGGTATGAGAATCGATTCTGGTACTTGGGAACAGTTCTATACTGGCAGTTCCCTCTCCAATGGATATATTCCGGAATTTAATTGGGCAACTCCCATCTATGATCAATGGAGAATCCAAATGTATGATTCTGAGGGTAATGATTACTTCTATTACTCGTATGAATATGACGCATTATTAGATTTTGGAGCCCAGATTCCTGGATTTGGCCAAGATACGAATATTACATATTACATTCAATCATTTGATGTAGCAGGTAACTTTGCGGAAAGTAATTATTATTCCTATGTTATTGATGGTACTAGTCCTACCTTTCACAATATTACTGAAGTAAATATTGCTCCTGCTATTGATCCAATTGTTATTGAGGCAGTAATTTCAGATAGAGGAGGAATTAATGAATCACTGACTTTTCTTTACTACTCATTTGATAATTCTTCTTGGTTCAATACACAAATGGTAAAGCAATCAGGAACCATCCAAAATGGGAGTTTTTTGGGCATAATTCCAGCTTCTGTATTAGAAACGACCGTGTATTATTATATATACGTAGAAGATCTAAGTGGACTAATTGTCACATCCTCAACATCGACATATCTTACTCTCGATGTCACCATTAATTTACAATCTCCAGCTGAACATTCAGTCCTTAATGGAACAATATTAGTTGACTTTGAATTTTTGATTACTCCAAACACCAGTCTTATAGAAATTAGTTTTGATCAAGGGGGTAGTTGGATTAACATGACCAATACTAGTGGTGATTTGTTTGTACACACGCTAAATACCTCTGCTAAATCTGAAGGATTATTGGATGTATGGTTAAATGTAACTGTAATTCCAAGTGTGAGTCTTATTAGAACGTATACGTATTACATTGACCGATCTGTCCCCCAAATTGTCAGTCTTACCAACTCTACAAGAATTAGTGGATCAGGAGATATTGTTTATACTACGATTTCTGATGCGGTTATCAATGCTAATATGTCTGTAACCCTCTTTTACACCTATGATAATTCCACATGGTATCAAACTCAAATGATACTCCAGAATCAGTCAACGAACCTTGGTACTTACTCTGGATTATTACCTGCATCATCTGGGGATCTTGCGTTATCTTATTATGTTACTATTATAGACGAACTCGGTTGGACTAACCAATCTTCTCCAATTAATTCTCTGATTGATTATAAACCCGTAATTTCTAGTACTAATCTTTCTTATGATTATGTTCGGTCAGATATCCCGGTAACTGTCTATGTCTTTGCAAGTGACGACTATGGGATCTTCAATGTATCATTGTACTATTATTATGATGATACCAACCATTCATCTGTGATGACATTCCAAGATGGTGCATATCAAGGAATTATTCCGAGTACGTTAATCGATACCAACGTAACATATTCTGTAAGTGTGTTAGATACTTTCCTTCAATCTACAGTAAGTGGCACTTATCAGTATTATTCTGACGGAGTTGATCCCAATATCAGTTATATCGTTCAATCTCCTTCAAATTCTAACCTACTCGATATTATAAGTATATACAGCACTATTGAAGACAAAAATCCCTTCCGAAATGTGACACTCTTCTATACCTTTGATGGATCTACTTGGAACACTGTTGATTTCATTTCTGCTGGGATGCATACTATCACTGGTCGTAATCCCATATCAGGGACATTTTATAATGAAGTAATTTCCGCAGAATATGCCAGTGGACCCCTCTCTCGCCTTTCAGTGTATACCTATTCCAGTGATGCGGATACAATCGCTGTGACACTCTGGGGATTCCGAATTGATACTGGTATTTGGGAACAGTTTTATTCCTCTACGATCCTAGGGACAGGGTATATTCCTGAATTTAACTGGGCGAATATCGTATATGAGCAATGGCGGATTGAGATTCGTGATACAGAAAATGATGATATTTTCTTTTATTCTTTCGAATTTGATATTGAACCCGATTACTTCGCAGAAATTCCAGCCTCCTCCATGGATGGTAATGTTGATTATTACATTTTTGTTTCAGATATGGCGAATCGTACCTCTAGTAGTGGTGTCCTTTCATATTATACTGATGGAGTGTATCCTACTATTAGTGGAGTAACAGATTTCGATCCTGTTTCACAATTTGTATCCCCAAGGGTTTATACTGAAATTTCAGATAATAATGGACTCCATACTCCCAGATTATTCTATTCTACAGATGAAATTACTTGGTTTAGTCAAGCTATGATACTAGAAAGTGGTGATATGATTACAGGTAGGTTTTATGCTGATATTCCTGCTATCTCTAGTGGAGTAGTTGCTTATTACATCGAAGCAAGCGATTTAAATAGATTAACGTCGAGCTCTATAGTTCGTTATTATGTAATTGATACTCAGCCCGAGATTCTATTTGTTACCCACTTTCCTGCAGAGATTCCTCTCAACACGCGAGTCACTGTAACAGCCTTTATTACGGATGACTATGGTATTGGGGCTGTTAAACTATATTACTGGATAAATGGTTTTTTCCATAGTAAAACAATGAGTTTAGAGAATGGAGCATTCCAAGCATCTATCGATCCAATTAGCATAAATGCTAATGTAGAATACTTAATTAATGCAATTGATACAATTGGACAGTCTAGGAATTCAACAAGTACTACGTATATGATAGATGGTTTAGCCCCCACCATAACGTTTGTTCAGGTTCCAGTTGGAAATAGTATCCCTCAGCCAGCTGAAGTGCCAATAGAGGTGCATGTAGAAGACAATGTTCAATTAAATATGTCTGGAACAACATTGTATATATCCTATGATAGAAATTCCTGGATTGAAATGCCAATGCAACTCTCCGGTGGGACTGCGTTCAGTGCTACCTTTATTAAGATAATTCCTGAAACACCAACAAATATCATCTATTACTATGTTATCAGTTATGACAATGTAGGTCTTATGAATTCTACATCAATAATGCATTATGATATCGAGGTTTTTCCCGATGCTGACGAAGATGGTGTTGCAGATTGGACCGAAATCAATGTCTATAATTCTAATCCAAATAATAATGACACTGATGGAGATGGACTCTTTGATTTCAATGAAATATATGATTATTCTACCAATGCCACTGATAGTGACACAGATAACGATGGAATGCCTGATGGTTGGGAAGTTCGCCACAGTCTTAATCCACGGGCCAATGATGCCAATCTTGATCCTGATATGGATGGATTACTGAATATTGAGGAATATAATGCTTCAACTAATCCACAAAAGGCCGATACTGACGATGATGGTATGCCTGATGAGTGGGAAGTTCTAAACTCTCTCAATCCCATTCTTAACGACAGTTACTCAGATGCGGACAATGATGAGCTATTCAATTTAGATGAATTCTATGAAGGAACTAATCCTCAAAATGCCGATTCTGATGCCGATCTGATCCCTGATGGTTGGGAAGTCTTCAACTCTCTTAATCCATTGAACAATGATTCCGCTTTAGATCCAGATGTAGATGAGTTATCTAACTATGAAGAATTCACACATGGAACCAACCCCCAGATTTGGGACACCGATAATGATGGAATGCCTGATGGCTGGGAAGTTAGAAACAGATTGAACCCTCTTATTAATGATGCAGAGCTGGATGCAGACGATGATGGTTACTCCAATCTACGGGAATATGAACTTGACTCTGACCCAAATGATCCGAATGATCCTGCTTCTGGTTCGAATGCGATTTTAATCGGTTTATTGGTATTATTTTCAATACCAGTGGCATTTGTTGGAATAAAGAAGAGAGATGCTATCCGAGATCTTATACAAAAGATAAGAAATCGTGATTAACCCTCACTCTTTCTTCTCATGCACTAAATACTGCTAAAAATGGTGCAAAAAACGTTTATTGGAAATCAACGCTCAATAAGATGTTAGAGGAAGAGAGAAAGAAAGATATCTTAGGCTATTAGTGTGGAAAGGGTCAGTCCTCTCGTTTGCTTCTTCTAAGAAGAAGAAATAGCCTTCAGGAGTCTCATAGCATGTGTTCGTGTTTTTTTGAGAAATTCTGGTCTTATGTCTGGTGGACTTTTCTTTCAAAGCGATCTATTTTCATATTCACTCACCTTCAGTCTCAAGATTTTGATCTTCATATTTTGCTTTTACTTTTTCTTCTTCTTTCGGGATAAAAACAGCAACCCAGTAATCAGAATTAGAAAAGTAAAACCAAAGGTACCTCCAGGTGAGGTGGTACTAGTTTGATCTGTAGTAGTAATAGTTACCGTGATAAATTCAACATTAGATAATTCACTCATCCCAAAGTCATTTGTCGCGCTTATCGCATAATAGAACGTTCCACTTGTTGTGAGAGTATCGGTATACTCGCTTTCAGTGACAGTCACGTGCGGTGTTAACCCTGTTGGGGAAGTGATTAAAGAATTTTCCCGATACACTTTGTAATTTACTGCTGCTAAGGAATCCGTCCACTGAAGGGCTATCTCCAAGGGTTTATTGGGATTTTGGTTGATAGAACTAAGTATTGGTTTTGAAGGCTCTCCAGCTAAATATTTGTAAAAGATATCAGCATCGGTTCCTGCCCCACTCACATCCATCTGATCATCCCAGATTAGATAAAGAAAACCGAATCTGTCACAGGATATGTGCGGCTGCATACTATTTTCGGAACTTTCAGGTGTTAAAAGGGTCATAGGGCCCCAAGTTTCGGCTGTTGAATTCCACATTTTATGAACTAAGTCCCAATCAAACCCCGCTCCTCCAAAATTTGTGCAATCTTCCCATACTACGTGAATATTATTCGAAGGATCGATTGTGAACGTGGGACGTTGACAACTTGCTGTACTGTCCGTAGAAATGACCTGAGTTGATGTCCAAATGGCTGTCTCTGAATTCATTGTCTTATAGAAAATATCAGGATTCCCATCGTCGGCTAAAGGTAGGACAGACATATCTTGCCAAACAACATGGGGTTTTCCTGTGGAATCAACTGCAATTGATTGGCTATAGATAGTTTCCACACTCTCTGTTGAGATAAAAGCTGTTCCTAGCCACGAATCTAGTATATTATCATATTTTTTGTAAAAAATGGATCCAGTCCCTTCCCCAGCTCCACTATAGTCAGAATAGTCTATCCAAGTCAAATGTATATTGTTTGCTTCATCTGTTGCTGCGCTTGGCGATACAGCATCATAGGTTTCGTCCTCTATAGTTATTTCCTCAATTCCCAACCATTCCCCATTAATATTAGGTCTATGATATACTTCTCTCGTGATATTTCGTTCATCCCAAAATACGTGCCGTTCCCCAGAAGGTGTGACGCAAATAACTGGATTATAGGAATCATTGGTTCCCATTGATAGCATTCGCGGAAATGTCCATTCTTGGGTTGAGGCATTCCACATACTGTAAATTATGTCCCAATCCCCAGTATCCTTGAAGAAAACAGTGTTATCCTCCCACAATACATGAATATTGCCATCGTGATCCATTGTACAATAGGGGTCTCTAGCAGTTGAAAGGGTTGTAGATGATACTAGTTCAGGTGCATAGTATTCTTCACTAAAGAGATTCCACCGCTGATATATTATATCCTGATAAGAATCGTTATCCCCTGCAATCGTGTAAGTATCTTGTTCTCCCCATATCACGTGAATGTAGAAATTTTCATCAACAAAAATATAGGGATTATAGGAAGAAAAATTGCTTATATCTGAGATTAATTCCATTGATGACCAAGTCCATTCCCTAGTATTTTCTACAGCTAAGTCAGTTGTGTATCCGATATTTCCAGATAAAAACACTAGTAAAAATAAACAACTAAAAACAATTAATCTATATCTCATCGTCATAACCTTGACTCAGATACATGGATTTTGTCATTAATAATTGTTTCGTTATCCCCCCATCTACCAGCTTTCTCCACTCTATCGAATTTTCGGATTATCTTTCTTCACGCTAGCCGATAAGGCTGAATGTTTTCTTTAGAAGAGGCTCGTAATAGACCTCAAAACTGTGCCTCTTTTTTTTATCGACTTTAAGTTGTGGGGACTGGTAAAAATAATTATGGAGTGGTAAACACGTGCTGGGATCTTTCATGAGGAAAATCCCGGTGATAGAGTAGGTTTCTTTCAGGAAATACGTGTGGAGGCTTCGGTCAACATGCTCAGTGTGTATTAACAACTACCAGCTCCTCGTACAAGGTCTACTTTCCAGAAAAAAGTGTGGAAATGGTCAGTCCTCTCGTTTTTTCTTTTAAGAAAAAGAAATAGCCGTAAGGAGTCTAATAGCATGTGTTCATGTTTTCTTTGAGAAAATCTGATCTTAAGTCTGGTGGTCACTTCTTCTCATTTACATCATCTAGGTGTAATTCTGTGTTTACGAAAGCCATTTCAGAAAGTTATCGTAAACCACGCTTCTATGACCAATGAAAAGAATAATAATGCGTGAGGGGTCTGTCTTAATTTCGTAAATTATTCGATAATCCCCAGCTCTTAGAGAAAAGAATTTTGACCCTTTTAGTAGCTTTCCACTTCTTGGTTGGTTTATTAATATTTGTATTTTCTGCTTAATCCGTTTTTGTAGTTGTAGTTCAAAACTTTTTAAGGTCTTATCCGCTTTTGAATGGAATAGAATCTGATATGGCATTACGATCAATCTTCAAAAGGAATCAAATCTTCTGGATGGTCTTCTGCTTCTTTACTCCTAGTTTGAAGCATAGATAAGAAATCACGTGTTTTTTCAAACTCTATCTGATTAGAGATCATAGTTCTTATCGCATCACTTCTATTTTTGTATTTTCCTTCTGCTACCAAGTTATCAATCATTTTTACCAGAGAGGGGGGTAATCTTAGTTGTACTTGACTCATTTTCTCATATCCAAGTGAAGTCACCAAGTGATTTGTATACACTTCTGTTTACAATCTATATATACATTTCTCTTTTTTATCAATGCTTCATGAGATAACTGGTTTTCATATCTTACAGATATTGAATTCCTCACACACGAGCTTCGGACGAAAAGTGTGAAAGGGTCAGTCCTCTCGTTTTTTACTAAAAATAGTTACAATCCCAATTTTCAGAAACCTTTTGAAAACTTCCTAATTTCATTGAAGAGTAATGCCACTCGAAACACAAATCACCAAAATGTTAGGAATTAAGCATCCTATAATTGCGGCGCCTATGGCTCCCTTCCATACAACACATTTAACTGTCGCTGTCTCTGAAGCTGGAGGTTTAGGTGTCTTATCTCAAATTGGCCTTTTAAGCAGGGATAAAGATCCTATTGAAGAAATGAAACAAAATATGCAATATGTGGTTGACCATACCGACAAACCGTTTGGATTCAATATTAGAACTTCTCGATTAGAGCCATATGCCGAGGCTTTGTGTACTGAAATCCCAGAATTCATTCTGAATAGTCCCAAAATTCGAGAACAGTGTCGATACGTTTTAACTAGTGCAGGGTCCGCTAAAGTGCTTCCCCAGTCAAAAACGTTCAAAAAATTAAAAGAAACCTCACAGATTGTCCATTTTCACGTTGCACCTGCCCTCTGGTTAGCAGCGAAATGTGTAGATACCGGGGTTGACGGATTAGTAGTCACAGGTAGTGAAGGAGGGGGACACCAATCTTATGAAAATGTAAGCACCCTCGTTCTTCTCCAACAAGTCCAGCAACGATTCCCTCTCATACCTCGAATTGCCTGTGGAGGATTTGCTACAGGCGAAGGTTTAGCTGCTGCTTTATCTCTCGGGGCTGGGGCAATCGCCATGGGATCCAGATTTATCGCTTCTAGTGAATGTGAATTCCATGAAACTTACAAAAACGTGATTCCACCAGCTAAAGCCCATGATACGACACTTGTGACAGGGATATTAGGGCCGATTCGTCTTTGGAAGAATAAGTATAGTCTAGGACATGGTCGTGTAACTAAAAAAGAAGAAAAATTAGCTCAGGAAGCAGTAACGAGTACGGAAGAGTTAGTTAAAGCAGCCCAAGCTTATGATTTAGCTTATAAAGGTAAGATCCATGATGGAGCTGTCCTCCTTGGACAAAGTATCGGGCTTATCGATAGTATCAAAGGAGTCGCCTCAATAATCGATAAGATAACCCAAGATGCAGAAGAAACTATTAAAAATACAGTAAATTTAATTAAATAGACAATGATGATGTGATGGGATCTTTCTTGAAAGTAACTCCATTGATAAAGCAGTTTTCTTCACAGAAAGACGCGTGGAGCGACATATCGAAAGGTTTTTATTTGGAAATTCTTGCTCTGATGCTATGGTTTCTGTAAGAAATGGATTAGGGTATGATACTGTTCAGGGAGCTCTAAGTATCATCGCTGGAACTGCGTGGGCTTTGGTCATTACTTCCTTTATCTCTAGGACTGACTCTGAGGTCAGAGATCAGATGTTTGGTGGAATAATGCTTGTCTGGGCTGCTGGACCTATCCTTGTTTTGGTTGGACTTTATTCTATTTACTCTGATCGTAAAAAACGGAAGCGATTAGGCTTTACTCCATATTGGGGGACAATTATTGGATCTTATCTTTCTTTTAGCAGAGGGCCTCCACCAGAGATTGGTCATTTTTCTCAAAGTATCCGTGAAAATTAGTAATTATAGGTTCTTATTTTGAGATTCTGAATTGTGGGTAAGTTTTTTTCGGTGGTATGCAGTACCAGTTTCTCATTTAATGCATAGGCGATGACTAGACTATCAAAGTACGATAGAATGCGACGATATTGGCATTTTAATCCTCCAGCTTTCAGGAGGGTATCATTCGTGATGGGTACAAATATGAGGGGATAATTTAATTGTAAAGCACTTATACTGGCTTCTGCGAACGATTTTCCTTTTGCTATGCATAAGTGGTTAAAGACTTCTACTAAGATAGGTGACATGACATGAGCTTCAGTTTTTTGATGTTTAATTTCTCGCATCAAATCGGTTATTTCTTTTGGTTCATCTCTGGTAAAATGTAATGTCAGGGGTCCTGTATCAAGGCAGATTTTCTGTTTCATCTATCTTCTAGCTCCAGTTCGTCTTCTCTGGATTTTATCAGAATTTCCATCATCTCTCTTGTGGTTAATGATCTATTCTGAAGACTTACAATAGATTCTATTGGAATAATTCTCAACATTCCTTCATCCTCCATAACTATTACCTGATCACCATCCTTAAGCCCATATTTTTTTCGAAGGTTAGCTGGAATAGTTATCATCCCCCGATTTGTCACTTTTACTAATCCATCAAGTGTCAATTCACATCACTTAGCTATTTCATGGTTTTGCAAGTATTTAAGTTTTCTGCTTAGCGCTTCAATATCTCATATCTGGACTCTTGGGAAACATAACCAAGAATCAAGGGAATACAAACGAGTGTTCGGTGTAGTTCTACGCACTCCCACGAATCGCCCACAGGCTACTAATCTTTGTTTAGTGTGGAAAGTGTCAGTCCTCTCGTTTTCTAAAAGATAAAGCCTTAAGGAGTCATAACTGAATTGAAAGGATAAGATATATATATGAGATATGTTTCATGTGATATGAGATATGACTGATGACATCTCGTGAAAAGGTGGTTCAAACCACCCTGTCTCCAGAGGAACATGCGATCCTTCGTGATTATGCGACTCAACATGATCTGTCCATCAAAGAAGCAGTAAAAATAGCGATTCTTGCTCTTCTCAAGAGTGACCAGATTGAGGCAAATGATCCCTATTTTTCTTTGAAAACTAAATCATTTGTTACCGTTGAGAAGGCCTCTCAAGAAGTAGATCAAATTATCTACAAAGTTGACTAAGTTTCTATTATTTTCGAGTTTAAGGTGTATAAAATGATTTTTGTTGATACGGGTGCATTTTTTGCTTCCAAAGTGGCTAATGATATCAATTATTCTTCTGCTCTCATTATTGAAAGTCAAATCCAGGAGGGAACATATGGGAAGATGGTAACCACGAATTACATCCTTGATGAGCTTTTCACGCTGTTACGGGGTCGTGTGGCTCATAAGGAAGTCATTCAAATTGGAGAATCTATTAGAAAATCACCTAACATCCGAATTATCTGGATACAAGGGGCACTAGAAGAAAAAGGGTGGGATTTTTTCAAGCTACATCAAGATAAAACCTTTAGTTTTACTGATTGTATGAGTTTTATCGTTATGGAGGCTTTAAACATAGATATTGCCTTTACCTATGATTCCCATTTTAAACAGGCTGGTTTCCAAATTATCCAATGATTTTTTGAACAGTCAATGAGTAAAGGTAAAAAAATTACTGAGTAAGCGTTTCTTCCTTTTTTTCCTGAAAGGAGTAGCTAGAAATAATTTCTCCGGCCAACATCCTGAATACGTCGTCCACATTGATGTTTTCTTTTGCGGAGGTTTCTACATAATGAACAGAAAACCCTAATTTATCTTTTAGTGTTTTGGATAGTTCTGCAGCATATTCTTTACCATAGTGGGCAGACACCTGATTTGGAAATGCAGGATTGCCCCGAAGATCACATTTTGCCCCGACAATGAGTAGGGGTCTTTTCCCCATGCCATTTAAGTCCCAGTAATTTTGAATCCACTTGACCAAGTTCATATAAGAGTCCTGATTAGTTATATCAAAAAAGCACAATGCTCCCACTGCACCCCGGTAATACAGCTCTCGTACTGTCTTAAACATCGGTTGTCCAGCTAAATCCCACACTTGAAATTTGATATTATAAGTCGATTTTGTTGGAGAATGATAGTAAGTTACCTCTTGGGATGCAAAATCTGCGCCAATTGTCATGAGATATTTTGTTTTAAACTCTTCTCCTAACCATGCGCGTCGAAGAGTGGTTTTTCCAACCCCTCCATCTCCAATCAGTACGATTTTTATTCGGATTTTCGTTCCGCTTAACATATTCCTCCTCATATTTTTCCCTCTTTTTATCTACTCGCTTCAGCGATATTGTACTACTTATTTCTATATTTTCACTCGAGAGCTATATATTGTTTTTGAAGAATACAATTTCCTTTAAAACTTCTCAGCCACCTTTTTCAGTTTGACTCAAGAGGTTCTTTCATATAATTGGTCCAATCGTGATTATTTTCATAATTTTCAGTGAGAAAATTCATTGGATCTCGCTCAGGGGAAGGTTGAGAGACATTGTTCTTCAAAGAAATTCACGTGGTGTTTTTTCAACAGGCTTAGCCAGCGGCCACTCCTCACATACAGGCTATTTTCCTAGATAAAGTGGAAAGGGGCAGTCCTCTTGTCTTTTAGGAGAAAAAGCTTTCAGGATTCAAAGTGAGCGTGTTCTGGAGCTTTCTGGTCTTCTATCTGGTGTTCACTTGAAAATAACTCGAAAATAGCCCTTGGTTTAAATAATACCAAAAAATAATGCAAGGACTGAAAGATAAACCCCAGCAATTACTACTAACAGAGCTGAGATTGGAATAAAGCAGCGTAGAAATTGTCCGAAATTTAATGGTTTTCCTTCCCTAGCTAATAATGAAACGGCTACAATTCCTGCGGCAGATCCGAAAGGAGTCCACCCGCCTCCTAATGCACCAGAAAAGACCAAAATAAACCATAGATAGCGCGGATTAGTTGTTTCATGAATGATATTCATGTCTGTGATTATCGGCAAAAGTGCAGCAGTAACTGGAATATTATCAAGAACCCCACTGAAAATTGCTGTAATCAGAAGGATCAAAATTCCTGAAAGAAGTAAATCCCCTCCCGAAATATTCTCAAGCCACTTCGCAAGGTCATTTAACACATTGGTTTCCTCTAGGACTCCCACTAGGATGAACAATCCTCCAAAAAAGAGCAGGGTACTCCAATTTAATTGGGATAGAAGCCTATTTTCTTCTGATTGGGTTAAAATCATCGCTATAACTCCCCCAGATATTGCAACTACTCCAAGGGGAATTGATAGGAATTGTGCAAGAGCAAATCCTACAATAGTGACTCCTAAAGAAAATGCGGCTAAATAAAATCGTCTCTTCTCTTCAATAACTCCCCAAGGATCTAGTGATAGAATCATTTCTCTATCAATGACGTCAGGAGTATCCTCTAAACTTCGTAAGGGGATTTTCTCTGGGGGAAAGAATCGGTTCAAGTAAAAAATGCAAATGGGGATAGAAACTAACACAAAAGGTAAAGAAATTAATAAGAAATCAATGAATCCTATTCCTGCCGTTGTTCCTACCAGAATTGCGGGTAAGGAAGAGACTAATGTGGCCATTCCAGCTACATCAGTAGCGAGAACAGCTGAAAGTATGAATGGAGTCGGATCATAATCCAATGCATTTGCGAGAGTAAATATCATTGAGCTGATTAGGATCATGGCTGTTACATTTGCTAATACGGTAGATAAGGCTAAAGTTAATAGGAATGTCATAATGAAGAGAGGATAGACTTCTCCCTTTGATATTTTGAGCATACGGATGATAACCCAATCAAAAAGCCCAGTTTCAGCTGTAGATTCGACCAATAGAGACATACCAAATACTACTGCGAGTACTTCCCATTCCATATAATGGTCAACCACATTATGCCATTCAAATCCTTCCAATAATAGTGCTGCCATAAAAAGGGCAATTAAACATGAAATTAGAATAATTGTGATTTGAACATGGTGATATCTAGCGACTAGGATAAACGTCATGACAAATATTAGGGAAAATAGGATTATATTACCGAGATACGCATCGTAGGTATGTAGAATTATAAACAGCCCACTAAACAGCAGCAGGGCAATCCCAAGAAAGATCTTTAGTACCAGGTGTTGTTTGGTTTTTTCTTTGATCTTTTGACGGCTAAACCGCTGTTGGATGAATTTTCGCCGTTTTTCTTGTGATAATGCAAGTCTCTTTTTTATTCTGGACATTTTTGGAGTCTACAGCCTTTCATAAGCGATAGCGAATGAATAATTCTTGAATTCTAGAGATTCAAGACGGATCGTATATTTTGTTCACTCTTTCTCTCCTCATTTTTCAAGTTGACTTTCGAGCTGAAGAACTATCGTACTCGTTTAAATTTGAAAACATACAGAGATTTATACATAAGAAAAACGGTTCTGAATATGAAAGCTAATGATCTATCGATAAAAAATTGAGTGGATACATTGTCTGACATTAAAATCAAATTTAAAAGCATTTATGGGTATAAGAATAGATTTGCTGAAATAAGTCTTTCCTCTTTTGAACCTGAGCAGGTAATCGATATTTATTATTCAATTCACTTTAGCTGTTCAAGTTGTAATACCGAAGATCTACAGATTAAGAGGGGGTAAATGCGTGATGGAGGAATGAGAGAGATTCTGCTCATTTGTAAGGGGTGTAAGTCCACGATTCGAAGAATATATGATCAAGAAGAGGTAACAATCGCATTGATCAACACCCTCTCCAGATTTCCTGATTTTGCGCTGATTGTTGGAAAACTAGGTTTTGTTTATTTTTTTTCCATGATGAGGGATGGACTATTTAAGAATGCACTTCATACATATGACATGGATTTATTAACCGCAGTTTCCGAGCGGTTAGAAGGTATTCAATTCTTTGTAAAGCGCTATTTATGGCAAATCGGGGCTTACGAAGAGTATGATCTGAAAGTGAAAGATAAGGATCACATAATTCTTGAGACAAATATGAGTCCAATAAGAAAAGAAGTAGACCTTATACCTCTAAAAACGGATGTTTTTGAACTGCTAACAATCTTTCGTCAACATATCCCTAAAGAAATTGATTCAGAGAAATATAGAGAAGCATATTTTGAAGTAAGGAAAGCCTTTGCTCTTTTGTGGCACTGGGCCAACCCGAGTATGTATGGTCAGTTTTTTAATAATTTGGACTAACTGTGTGGAAATTATCAGTCATCTCGTTGCTTGCAAGCATCCAGAAAGAACTAATTCGATTGTACAATTCTCTCTGTTTTTCATAGCTTCTATCGTACATACGCAAAGAAAACTCTTCCTCTTCTGAAACTTTTCCAGAATCTAAAATAAAGGACAATTTCAATTTATATCCTGAGAAGGTCCTAAAATTAAACTCTTCTACTAAAACTATGTTTTTAATGGCCACCCAATCGTATTGCAGACTCTTCTTTTCTGAATTAGTGTAAATCTTTTCTATTAAAAGGGATTCAGGTGAAAGTCTCACATCGAAGAGAAATTTTGCTTCTTTGAAAATATAAGAACTCACACTCCATCCAAAAACAATACCCCCTAGCAACAATGTTCCAATAAAAGCATTGTCAGTTTTTACTAACTCCCAAAATAGAAGTATCAGCAAAATAGCCGATATACTTCCTATAAGAAACAATGCCCAACCTATCAATTGTTCTTTCTGTAAATCTCGGGGGGAAAGAAAAGCTTCTGAAGTCAAGAGTAGAACTCCTCACATTAATACAGGATTTTCTTTATATAAAGTTCTTGATTCCAGATCTAGTATACTCCTTAGAATTAATCGCAGATGGGCTATTTCTCAGGAGAATTGTGGAAAGGATCCGTCCTCTCGTTTTCAATATTGATCATTTGTAAATTTCATTACATAGAATTACGCTGTAACCTTTCTGTTCCAATTTTCATATAAAGTTCATTAATAGTTGCTGGTGGAACTACCTGTTCTTTTTCTGCTTTACGTTGGAGAGTCAAAGCTTCTTCTGGACATGTTGTAACACATAGCCCACAGCCTATACACCGATCAAGATTAACAGTAGAGATATCTTCTATTATAGCGATAGCGTCCATTTGACAACGATCTACACAAGTCTCACAGCCTGAACACAAATCACTATCTACTTGCGCAAAATAATTACTCCCTATTAATGAACTGGGAGTTGGGTACGTTTTTAGGAGTCCAAGAAATTCACAACAATCCCCACAGCACAAACACAACGAAAATGTTTTTTGGGCATTTCCCGGATTTATAACAAGCCCTTTTTCCTCTGCGAAGGTTAAAAGTTCTAATGCTTCTTCTTGTTTAATTTCTCGACCCAAACCATGTTCCATGAAGTAATATGCCCCACTTGAAAACGCAAGACAGATTTCTCGCTCCTCGTGACGGGAACACGACCCCCCTTGCAGATCCTTCTTTTGCCTACAGATGCAATTTAGAACCGCGATTTTACTTTGTTGTTTAATCAACTCACGGGCATCTTCATATGTGGCTACTTGCTTTGTTGCATCTATCGCCTTATTAACTGGCACCACTCGCAGTTGTTGCGTTTCATAAGAAAGTAGTTCATCACGGAATCCATCCTCCAGATACTGATCGAAATCATCCACAAATTCCTTAGTCATTCGATTGATCTGATGTTCAAAAATACCTACAAAGAACCAACTTGCTCGATATGTAGTCCTTCCTCCTTTACGAGAATTATATATTAATCCTTTCCTACTCATCTGCTCTAGAAGGGATTCTACGTTTTCTGGGTTTTGTCCAATTTCCTCTGCGATATCCTCAGCTGTTGCTACAAATGGTGAAAGGTGACATGCCATTTCAGCTTCTTCCTTGGTGAAAAGTCTTTCGAGAATCCGTATTTCAACTCCTGAATCGGTTTTGGGAAAACCTACAGGAAGATTGTGTAGATGTTCACGAAGGCGTTGGTAAACGTCTTGTCCAGTCATTTTATTTACCTCAATCTGACTAGTATAATTTGGAACTTCAAGTATATGACGTTTGTTATCCAGTGAGGTGGATATTTAAACCAATTAAAATGAGTGGATCGATTAAAATGGTGGAGAGGTTACTCAACGAAGCGCTTGAGGAAAAGATTGATCTTCTTGAATACTTCCGTGAGGTCCTTGCAGTTATAAACGCAGTATCCTAACTTTTGTTCTCCCCAATCTTCCTACTCCTCGCACAAGGGCTATAAATTTTAGAATTATGTGGAAAGGGTCAGTTCTCTCGTTTTTTCTAAAAAAAAGTCTTAAAGAGTCGTAAGATGTGTCTAGAATCGTTTTTTGGTCGTATGTCTGGTGGGTTTCTTCTTTTGGTGGCTGTGATTGTTTTTATTTCTTTGCACTCTTCAAAGCTTTATAAAGGAGTGAACCCTATCATTAAGGTGATCAGATTTGTGAGTCGTACAAATCCTCGGAAATTCACTCTAATCGGTTTGACATCAATGAAATTAAGTAAAAAACCAGAAATAAATATAAAATTGAATGTTATAATCTTAATATATATCTTAGTGTCTTCAGGCCTTTTTACGTGGTATGTTTTTGTACCCCCTCAAACACATCTTCTAGCATCCGAACCATTATCACCTATTAGGAATTTTGCTGTTCCTATGTTTTCCTATCTGACCCATAGCTCAATTTTCATCGACAGCAATTCTGCATTCATTTCGACTGCTACCTCTGAATCTTGGCCTGGAAATGGCTCAGTAGCTTCCCCCTATCAAATTACTAATTATAACATTACGGGATCTTCGGCGGATACTCTAATTGAAATTCGTAATACTAATCTTTATTTCACTATAGGTGACTGCTTTCTGGATCGTGGCAAATTTGGCATTCTCTTTTCTAATGTCACGAATGCGGTTGTTTTTAATAATACCATCCAAAGAAGCAAAGGCCTTGTGGGACAAGGGGATGCGATTGTTCTGTCTTCCTGTTTTACTAGTAATTTTACCCACAATCGGATCATAGGCCATGATCACATCGCCTTTAGCATTGGTAATTCAGGTTCTCTTGATATTTCCTACAATAATATTTCTCATAATCGGTATGGAGGAATTTATCTTAGTAGTTCCCATAATAATACTCTTACTTACAATTCTCTCCTCAATTCCTCTCGTGAAGGAATTTCTCTTTGGGATTCTCAAGATAATTTAGTTTCTAATAATGTGATTGTAGATCAAGGAAAAGGTATCTATTTATCGTCTAATGCCAATACCAATAATATTACTCATAATATGTTCGGGAATATTGGTGATAATGGTATTCGGATTACCTCCTCATATTCCAACCGTTTAATCAATAATACTCTGAATGAAACAGCACGGAATATTTTTCTTCAAACTGCTCCTAATAATACTCTGATTGATAATCATCTAGCTGTTTTAGGGATTCATATCTCTGGAGATACTCTAACGGATTATCTACAAACCCAGGTAGAAAATAATTGGATTAATAGCCGTCCCCTCATTTTTTGGCAACATATAAATGGAGGGGTTGTTCCATCTGATGCTGGACAGGTAATCTTAGTTAATTGTACGCTTATGGAAGTCTCTGATCAGAATTTTTTTAATCTTACAAGTGCTTTACAATTCATATATTGTACTAACATGACTATTACTAATAATACTGTTTCTAATGCTGATTATAACGGTATCTATCTTTATAATACACATATGAGCATTATCCAAGGGAATATTTTCTATCGACCTATTTCTATAGGCCTTTACATAGTTTATTCCCATAACAACTCTATTTTCGAGAATACAATCATTGAGTGTGAAGATACCAGTGTGTATGTTTGGGGCTCGCATCAAAATAATTTCTCCCAAAATTCAATTACTCGTTCTCTTGGGTGGGGTATGCTTATTGGTCAAGCAAATAACAATACAGTGATGTTGAACCTGTACCAGAACTCTTCTTTTGAATCTATTTACTGTTATGATTCAAATCATAACCACATTGAACGAAATGATTTTCTTTTCAATAATCTCGGTAATTCTCAAGCTTTTGATGATCAAACGAATCCTACCTTGAAGAATATTTTCTCGTATAACTACTGGAACGCTTGGACTTCTCCTGATAATGATTCAGATCGGATAGTGGATCAACCATATGATATTGGTGGATCTGCCAACAATCAGGATCTCTACCCATTGACGCTTCCTTATCTTCTATTTGTACATAAGGTTTCAACGCCCGTTTTGATTAATCCCAATGGAGGAGAAATCTTATCAGGAATGATTACGATTCAATGGGCGATGTCTATTGATTCCTGGGATCACAACATTAGCTATACCCTTTTCTATTCTTCTGACAATGGTTTTTCATGGAATTTACTTCAGACTGGTCTATCAGTGACCACTTATGATTGGGATACAAATACAGTCGCTGATGGTTCTGAATATCTTATTCAAGTTATTGCCAATTGCTCTGAAGGATTAATCACGACTGATTTTTCTGATGGTCCTTTCTTAATTGAGAATCTGAAGCATGTATTGTCCATACCTCATGTCCTCTATCCTAATGGTGGTGAAATCCTGTCTGGGGAGATTTCCGTTCATTGGAATACTGCCACTGATTCATGGAACCATTTAGTGCTATATACTATATATTATTCTTCTAATAATGGAGCTACTTGGAGTTTACTTGTGTCTGATTTGGTTTCAAATGTTTATAGTTGGAATATTTTATTTTTGGATGAAGGAAATTATCTAATTAAGGTTGTAGCCAATTGTTCAGATGGTTTAACTGCTGCTGATATTTCTGATAATATTTTTAGCATAACAGCAAAATCTCATGGTTTTTCACCTCCACAAATTATCTATCCTAATGGGGGAGAAATCCTTTCAGGTAATGTTCAATTCCAATGGACTGAGGGTGTTGATTCACTCAATCATACAATTACTTATGATCTCTACCTTTCTTATGATAATGGTGTTACTTGGTTTAAATTGGGGAGCAGTCTAATGTCAGCTAGTTACATGTGGAATTCTACGAGTGTTGCTGATGGTGGAACTTATTTGATCAAAATTATAGCTACCTGTTCTGAGGGATTGATAGGTGAAGATATTTCTGATGATGTTTTTTCAATTCAGAATGTTCTCAAGACTACAACGGAATCTAGCACCGTTCCACCAGACTCCTCAACCACTTCGACAACCACAACTACTTCTGGTCGAAGGAGTCCCTCTTGGTCTTTCTTTTTAGTGTTTATATCCCTACTCAGTCTTTTCATATACACTAAGCGTGACTGAAACTGAAAGTTTCTCTTTGACTGACCTTCTATTATTCCACGTCCCGTTCAATACTAATCGTACAAGGATTCTTTCTTATTAGAAATGTAAAAAGGGTCAGGCCTCGCGTTTATTTCTAAATAAGAGAAGAAATCACCTCCAGGAGTTGTAAAAGTGTGGTTGATGAGTTTTGGAGTTTTATATCTGGGGATTATCTCCTTTTTGAAAAAATATTCTCACCCTAATTCTTGCGTGATAGGTGTGTTGTCATCCAAGATTTCTTAAGTCTAGTTAGACACGTAAGATGATAAGAAGGTCTCTTGCAATGAAGTTCCTTTCTGGTCTGTTTTTGATAGGGATTAGTCTTCTATTTTTGTCAAATAGCATTTTTTTCGTTTCAATTCCTTCGACCTCATCCGATGGATTTTCTTTGTCTGTTCTCGGTTATTATGGAGAGACACAATTTGTCCCTGGTCCTCATCCTCCTAATTATACCGAGGTGGTTACCTGGGATTGTATGGGTTATTCTCAACTCGTTATCCGTTTAACCTATCATGGTTCTTCTCCTTGTGAGGTCATTTCCCTTCGTCTCTGGCATGAGGTCACCTTTGGAGGAGTTACTTGGAATTATTCTGATCCAGTTAGTATTTCTCCTCCTTCCTATTCTTTGTCTACTAGTTCTTCTTTTGATTTTCTCGTGGAGGGTTGTTTTGTTTATGGAGTTATCTGGTTGGCTATTACCACTTCTAGTGACACCTTTTGTGTTTCCACCTTTGTTGGAGCACCTTCTAGAATCACTACCTGGCCTTTATCCACTCTCCCTGCTTCTCGTTCTGTCTTCACTCCTGGTCTTCTGTATCTTTCCTTCTTTCCCAATCTATTTGTTTTAATTTTATACCGTAAGAAGAAAGGTAGATAATTCTAATTATTCAATAGTAGTGTCCTATGGACTTTTCTTCTCTGAGAGTTTTGTAATATATAGGATTATCATTGTCTTTGGATGGAGGTTGCACTTCTGTTTCTGTTCTCACGGAACTCCCACTCCTTTTCCACGGATTACTGATGTGGAAAATTAGTTAAGGTAAATAAATTACCTTGTAGGTGTTTCTTCCTTTTTTTCCTGAAAGGTGTAGCTAGATATAATTTCCCCTGCTAACATCTTGAATACGTTATCCACATTGATATCGTCTTTTGCGGAGGTTTCTACATAATGTACAGAAAACCCTAATTCATCTTTTAGTGATTTGGATAGTTTTTCCGCATATTCTTTGCCATAGTGGGCAGATACCTGATTTGGAAATGCGGGATTGTCGCGAAGATCACATTTTGAAGCGACAATAAGCAGGGGACTTTTCCCCTTGCCATTTAAGTTCCAGAAACTTTGAATCCACTCGACCAAATGCATGTACGATTCCTGATTTGTTATATCAAAAAAGCATAATGCTCCGACTGCACCCCGGTAATACAGCTCTTGTACTGCCTTAAACATCGGTTGTCCAGCTAAATCCCACACTTGAAATTTGATTTTATAGGTAGTTTTTGTTGGGGAATGATAGTAACTTACTTCTTTGGATGCAAAATCAGCGCCAATAGTCATATGATACTCGGTTTTAAACTCTTCTCCTAACCATGTGCGTCGAAGAGTGGTTTTTCCAACCCCTCCATCTCCAATCAGTACGATTTTTATTCGAATTTTCGTTCCAATTAACTTTTGGCTTCTCATATATTTCCCTCTCTTTGCCTGCCAGCTTCAGCGAGGTTGACCTACTTATTCCTTACTTTTCACAACAGAGCTTTAAATTATTATTGAAGAACTTGATAAAATAAAAGGAATCATCTAGAGGTGGAATGTGGACGTCAGGCGTGTTAAATCGGAATTCTCATTTCATTTCTCGATAGAAACTTATTTTTTCTACAATAGAGACCGATTACAATGCTAGACATGATTTTAAGGACTTTAGAATGTGAAATTCTTCAGTCCTCTCATTTACAAGTAAAAATATTGGGGATAACGTCCTTTTTGTGGTTCTTAGTACTCTCTAAATATCGATTAATTAGTATATACTATATCGCCTTAAAAAAGGAATTTTGAATGCTTATGGGATTTCCATTTAATTTTCTAACTCATTCCTATCACACAAGGACTAATAATACAAGATTAACGTGGAAAGGGTCAGTCTTCTCGTTTTTTTCAAACTCAGAAAAATAACCTTAAGGAGTCAATTAGAGTGTGTAGATAAGTCTTCTGGTCTTATGTCTGGTGGTCACTTCTCTGTGAATAACTGCTGCTAAGCAGGTGTGAAGATTTTTGTTACTAAGGAGAGGAGGATTTTCCCTAATACTTCAAAATCATTCTGCTGAATAAAATAATAGAATTCAGAGGTACCTACCTCCAGCTGAATGGCTTCATCAGTAACAAGGTCATCAGGTGACTCTTGGATCCCCACAAATGCAATTGGAACCTCAGCAGTATTGATATCCTTGAAACGCTGGTATAAGGCCCTTGATGCTTCAAATGAATCATTTTTATCTTTTGAAAATGCAATAATGGCTCCACTAGATCGAAAGTGATGACCGTACATTTTTTTGAAGAATCCACGACCAATAGGCTGTACTAGAATCACTTTTACAATTCTATTAGCCACCCGGATCTTTATTGTTGAAGCAGTGAGAGTTAAGTCTTCAAATGTATGATTTGTTGTTTGTCCTTTATATTTTTGAATCAATGCACGGATTAAAGGGAGTAATAGATCCTCAGGATGGCTTAATAGAGAAACTCTAATTATATACTTATCCTTTTGACTCCTATTCAAAATTCATCGCTTCTTGATTGATGCTATACTAATATATTTATGAGTAGTTCTGGTCTTGTGTCTAGTGGTCACTTCTTTTTTCCTTGTGTTATATTAATTATTTGGTTATGAGAGATGCGGGGCTACATTTAAACACTGTAGGTTCTAGTCCCCTCGAATTGACCGGAAAAATCTGCTACTCAAATCACGTGGAATCAGGAACAACTCCGCAAGACTGTCCAGAAGAGGAATACCTAAAATCTCAACAACACCGGTCGTCAGGAAAAGAAAGATCGCAAGAATTAGAGTGTGAGGAGCATCGAATATCTGGTAAAAGGCAGTTTCTGGATTAGTACCAGTAGTTAATGCCTGATGGAGAAGAGTAAATAGTACTAGCAACCGAATTATGTTCATAAAAACGGTAAGAAGGAAAATAAGAAACATAGTTGGCATTTTCCAAGCCGTACGCGCGTTACTAATTGCAATAAGAGGAATTACTATTGCTGGAACCATCAGTAAGGAGGTGGACTTAATAAAAAAGTAATCACCGTTCGCTACAGGAAAATGAATTCCTGGAGTATTTCTCGATGCTTCAATAAATGGAAAAGGAGCATTTAAAAGGAAAGTGGGTATCGAACCATCCAATGAAGACACTTCCCACGATTTCGGCATAAGATTGACGAGGTTATTTCGTGTGATTACTGAAAGTAGGTTCCAATCGAGAATGAAATAGAAAACCAAGATAAAAATCAATATGAATATTTGTTTTCCCCCAGAATGAAGGATGAACGGATATATTGGTCTGTGGTCTGTGGTGAGTCCTAATTGGTGTTGATTTCTTGGATCTGATTGATAGTCCATTCGATTGTAGATCTGATAGAAAAAAAATACGATCGTACCTACAATTCCCCATCCAAACAGTAAGAGGGAAATTAAGTTTAAACCAAAATGAAAAGTACCTTCCCAAATACCGAACATATCAAGAGTGGATTTCGAGCTAATTCGTTCAAACGAGGCCTCACTCCAAATGAAGCCAAAATATCCAAAAAAAAGATATCCAATCCATAAACTCCTTAAATTACACTGAAGGGAACAATAATATAGACGTTGTTTTTCGAAACTCCTTGAGATTCCTATACTTTTTCCACACCGTATGCATCTTGAGGTTGAATTATTGTATTGAAGATTTTCCACTTAGGTTTCTGCTCCTTCTCTCTTTTTTTTCTCTAGAATAGGAGGGTTTGAATTGTCTCCTAATCTTAAATGCTCTTTGATTCTCCTTTCAATTATTCTCTGAAACGTAATTTTCGATTTTTTTAATAACTTTAAGAATAGTACGTAGCTTGCATAGAAGTTGTGTATTAATTATTCATTTTCCCTCACCCAATCCTCCCATCTCTTTTATAGGTTGAGTTTTTCCCTCCCCCTATTTTTAGAATCCTAATATAAGTCAGAGTTAAGGTAGATTTGGCGCTAAAATTGTCAGTAACTCCTCTGAGTCTTGTTTTCTAAGCCACTGGCTTTTTGCTTGCACTACTCTCTGCCGTCTTGATTCCCAATATCTCATAGACCTCTCATCCTCCTCATCAAGAACAGCTGCATTGCTATCTTGGGGTTCAATTAATGATAATTGCTTGCTGATTTGGTTTTCTAAGTAGGTTAAATACCCCTGAAGGCGTTCAGAAACCATTGGATCGGATTCAAAATGACCCAAAATTCTCTCTACTAGTTCAGGTTGAGGTTGTTTGATTAATTGCCACAGAAGCCGGGATAATGGATTGATTTCAAAATAAAGCGGCTTTAAAGCCATCATTAGTTTATTTAAACTTGACGCATCCAGTTTTGTCATCCCTGAAGTTGTTTCAACCAGAACCAAGTCTTTCGTCTCATTTACTTTAATGAATATATGGTCTGTTAATTTCATCCATCAATCCTCATTCATCTAGCACTTTGAGAATATAACTATGACAAATATTATCAGACAACTCATTGAAAAGATTTCTGGACAGGAGGAGTTACACCTCCACTATCCTGTAGATGACTACTGGCCAGACAGTGGAAGCATCCTTGGGATTTTCCATACTGTTTATGCCGATATTCCTAGTAATTTCCCCTAAAAACTTCAAATTATGTCGGAATGTGAGGGAGCTGTGTATCTTAGACCTCCCAAGGATAATACAAATAATGTTAGGACTTCCCAATAGATTGCGAGTTTTTGAGTAGTGACTTGAAATGTTTGCCCTTCTGGAGTGTCATATGCGGGGCCAAGGGACAGCAGGCTTAAACAGATCATCATAATAAACACATAGCTAATTGCTACGAGTGTATATTGTCTTGGATAATCCTTATTTAGAATCATTGGCACAGTAAAGAATGCTACCATGAGGATTCCGAATAAAAAGGTATAAGGAGCAATAAGGATATGAGCCTCGTAGTTAATATCCCCTGGGGTTAGTGCGGCCCCTACCATCGCGATTCCAGAAAAAATTGCGAAGATTGATCCTGCCAGACTAAACCATTTTTCAGGGACTGTTGAATTAAAAAAAGGAATCATACTAGGAAATAAAGCGATTATTGAGATACCTAATAGAAACATACTTGAATTAAAGAGAAAACCTGCTATTAAATTTGATTCTCCTTCAATGTGTGTGAATCCTAAGTAGCTTAAAGGTTCGTTGAAGAATAAATAATTCCCTGGATAGAAAATTATAGCTACTCCTGAAAGAACAAGAAATTGAATGCTTCCAATCATCCCGAAGAGGAAGACTCGTTGTTGCCAGTTCTTTCGGAGCTGTATTTTCAGATTTTTCATTCCAATTCCAATCTAGTCATCTTGATATTCCCTTGTTCGAATAGCGTCTCGAACTAGAAGAGTGTAAATAGGAGTGATGAGACACATACCTCCAATTACACCAATAAATCCTCCACCCCTTGATGGAGTTTGAATCACCGTGGGTAGTGTAATACAGATTAGAAATAGACCAATACTTGCGAGAATAAGTGTATGAAGAATTTCTGCTTCTGAACAATTCCCTCCAATTACCTGAAACCCAATCCACAAAGCACATATACCTGATCCAAGAATGATGAGTATTATAACAAACTGGAAGAATAAAGGAATCGGTCCAAAAAATACTTGCGCAACGGAAGGAGTAATTGCAAAAAAGTACAAGTCACCAACAAGTAAGAGAATGAATGCATTCATCATGCTAAATGCGGCTGTTATCCGTGTACTTAGTGTTTGTTCTTTGGTAATGAAAAAGTAAAGGATAAGTCCTAGAATATTGGTACAGAATACTAATCCGGTCCAAAATTTCCCTTGAAATGAATTTGGTTCCTCTACATCCTGATATACATACTGAACCAAGAATAGATGAAATAAAAGGGGATAAATTACCCCTTGAAGGTGCATCACATCAATAAACGCATAATCAAATGCAGTTGGGTCATAATGTAAGATTGTCAAGAGAACCATTTGGATTCCTTCGGTGATTTGATGGTTTTTGGGTAATGACTGTAAGGAGTTTAAAAATATGTGCTTAGAGAAGAATGTACAAGAGACAAGTAATGGAAAAAAAAAGAGGTCTTGGGAAAAAAATTTCCCCTAAATTTGTACATATTCGGCTAGATAATTCAGGGCCTTGATCGCTCGTTTAGGATCTTTCTTAAACGATCCGACTTGGACTATTGTCTGCTCTCCACTAGGAATGACAATGGTACTAATTCCCAGATCTTCGGTTACTAACCCTACTCCTCCTATGCTGGGAGCATTTGAAAGAGCCTGAAAACGACTCACTTCTCCCTTGAGTTTTTTATGTTTATTTAATGCTGTTGAAATAGGTGATTTTTGACCTTTAATTTTGCCCCAAGTAGATTTCCTCATGCTTAAGGTTAGTCGAAGCGCGTGCAAGGCATCTGTAAAACTAAACCCTACTTCTGCGTCTCTGAACAAATCATCCTCTGTGATAGAAACTTGGCCTATTTCTTCTGGAAAAGGATAAGGATAGAACTCTCTTGATGGAGTACGGAATCCCCTTTTTACCGCGAAAAGAATGATTTCCTCGATTTTGGACGGAATAATGGTTGTGTAGGTATATTCGCTAACATACCACTTTCTCATCCCCCTTCCTGATCCTATTTTTATGGGGCATGCATATCCGAATAAATTGGTTAAATGGGAGGTCTCTTTTGAAGGTATCGGTTTTGCACTAAAGAAAAACGATGCACGCTTTTTCTCCTCCTCAAAGGGGATAATTTCGTCATCACGATCGGCGATGAATTTTTTCCTTTCTTCTTTATCTTCTGGAAGCGTAGGTACTAAACATGCTTGGTATTCAAGCATTTTCCCTAATTCTTTGTGGTTTTTTTCAGCCCAATCCCATCTACTCCTGCCAATTAGTTTCTTGTTAAGATCAAATTGTTTTGTTAAACTCATTAAACTCATTCCTTTGTAATTGAAGCTCTATGTAACTTCAAAAGTAATTTCACTGAGTTTTGTTAACCTCATTATTAACCTTCTGAAACCTAGAATTTTATGATTGAATGCCTTCTTCTTTGTATCTTAAGCATAAATATGCATAAAATGTTACCCATTTGTTTTCTGTTTGTTTTGGACCTGGATAGAAATAACGATTGGTGGTCTTGCCAGGAGTCCAGTCAAGCACGTATTTGCCAGTCGAAGTTCGATGTTCTTGGAGAAGATTCCAAGCAGCGGAAACACGGGGATCTTCACCATACCCCATTCTTCCTAGGGCATAGAGAGTTTCAAGAAGTCCTGCTCGATACGAAAAGGGAAAGATTGTTTTCCCTGTTTCTCTCGTGACAAAGTCTGCAGGTTTTTTTGTTTTAAAAAGGATATTCCGATCAAGAAAGTAGTTGATTAAACGCTGAGCATATACTTCCGTCCATAGCTCTGGCAGTTCACTGATGGCAAATAGCGCTTTAACCGTTCCTCGATAGCAGCTCTTGGTTAGACGTGTTTTCCTTTTTCCTTCATGCATATCGCACAAATAGCCTTGATCCTCACGAATCATTGTTTTCAACAAATTTATAGTCTTTTGGAGTCGTGAATCCTCAAAATATCCTAGCTTGATGAAAGTTCGGATATTTAGTCCGTACAAGCACGAAAAATGATCCCAGAAGTCTCCGTCTGGTTGTTGGAGCGAAAGATACCGGTCTGCTGCTTTTTTCACTTGTGGATTCTCTTTTGTCATACCTAGCTCTACTAGATAACTCAAGACATAATGTGTGGTACTCCAGTCTGCATATTCCACTCCTGCTCCAATCATCCGTCCATCTCGTTTTTTCACTTCCCAATATCCTTCTGGATGCATCTTCTGTAATATATTCTGAACTATTGGAGACGTATCTACTTCATTTTTAACTTTTTTAACCACTCCATCTGTTTTTGGCCGATCCTGCAATTCTAGCATACATCTATATCGGACAGAGGGATTTTCATCCTCTAGTAACCATTCTAGTACAGTTTCTGGAATGTGCACCAAAATTTACCTCTTAACGTTCTACTTCCTTGGATAATAATCTACTGAAGAATCATAAATTTTATCGTTAGTGGTACTATTATAGAGCTGACTTACGTATTGATGGCTTTTTGAATCATTCTAATCCTTTCTTGATATAATTGATCTTCAAGTTCGGTGATTTGCTTGTTTTTTTTGTCAAAATTTATCTTTAGCATGTCAATTTCTTTATTAAGATAGTTCAAAGATGATTGGGTGTGGTCTAAGGCCTCTTGCACACTCTGACGTGATCTCATTATCTTATCACGTGCTGAAAGATCACTAAAGATGTTATCCATGAATCCGTCCCAAAAGAATGAGATATCTTCAATGTAACCTCCTTTCATGTCTGGAATATCTGGATATTCTCGTTGGGCATGTTTTAAGCTCGTTTGGGCACTATATACTCTATCTCGTGCAGTAGACATCCGTGAATGTTTGATGGAATCAGCAATCATCCCTCCACCAAAAAATGTGTCCCAGGTAGCCATCCCACTTGCCCCCCCGAGTTCTTTTTCTGCTAGGTGAAGATTGTCAATAGCATGCTCAAGATGATTTTTTGCTCTCATGATCCGTCCCCGTTGATGTTCAATTGGCTGTAGACTATTTTTTGCTTCCCTTAATTTCTTTTCAATCGCATCTTCGACTGGATCAGCCACCCCTTCACACACTTCATCTAGAAGGTTACGTAAGTCCTTTTCTAAAGTCACTTTTATTGAACTTAATTTTTCTAATTCTTGAACTTGGGACTTGGTGCTATTTATAACAGTTATTAATCTTTCATGTTCCTTTTTAACGGTTTCTTCCTTGTTCAGGGCATTTAATAACTCTAATCGCTCTTTTTCTAGTCGCTTGTCTTTATTCCCTTTAATTCTTGCGACTAGCGAGGTCACGGAGAGGTTTTCTAGTTTTTTGACATCTTCCTCCTCTGCTTTTCTTATCTGTGATAATTCGTCAAGTTGTATTTGAGAACTCATAAAGGAGTCGTTTAATGAATTTAAATAGGCTTTTGTATTTTTTAGTTCATCTGGAATAGTTGATAAACCATTTAATTGATTTTGAAGGTTTTTAAATTTTTCTATTGTTGTCAAATTCAAATCTATTGTTTTTTTGAGCATTTCGTGTGCTTGAGTGACAACATCGGTTGTTAATACGTTATATCCACAATTAGAACAGAAAATATCTTTTGTACTCACTTGAGAATTGCAACTGGGACAATTTTTCATACGATCACCTTCTATTATTGAGGATAGGAATCCTCAATATTCTGAAGAGTGAGAAGACCACCTTTTTAAAACTTGTATCCTCTCGGAATCTACAATGAAATTTTTATCTGAGACACAAAAGCCCAATGCACTGTTCGCATTGGAAAGCCGATTAAAACTGAAGTAATTGAAGTGATAAATAAGATTGAGTATCAGAAATAAAGATAGATAGCTTGTTTTGACTAAAGGAAAGGTGAAGCTAATCGGGAAAGGAATACCTTTCAGTGATGAAAGAATAATTGTATTGGGACTAGGCCATCCCGGAAAAACGTCGATTATGCTAGTTTTTCAGGGTAGAGGTCCTCAAAGGGTTTTACAGCTGGAAATTCCGATAACTCATGGTCTAAATATCAATCGCATACGCTTCAACAATCGGGAAATTGATCTAATTGATTTAGGGGGAAGTATTTCCCTTATGCAGGATTGGATGGTTCCCTGTGAATCATGGTTCCAAACCAGTATTGCTCTTATTTACGTCGTTGATTCGAGTTGTTCTGATCAACTCGAGATAGAAAAAACCCAGAAGTTTTTTCAGAATGTTATTGCGTGTAGAAATCGTGTTTCCCCTCACGCTAAGATTTTTTTGTTTCTACACTGTACTGATAAGCTTGAGTATGAAAATAGGAATGACAAATTGGAAAAACTGGAATCTTTCTTTAGAGAAGGAATACTAGAGTCTTTTATAACATATAAAACCACTTTAATGGATGATTCGGTGTCTAAGGCCTTTAATGAAATTAGAAAGCAGATCTAAATCTAATTTTTTGTCCACGATGGTTTTTTAAGATCATAGAATCTCTCCTCACATTTAGGATATTTCCTTTTAACAATTAGAGTCAGATTTTAATTCTTCTAGAGAGTTGTGATTGATAAGTTAAAATACTGGTATCAGATCTAGTTTGGATTAAATGGAGAGTCACCAGAACATCAAAAAGCTGATTGATCAGAATCTCTTCCAAGAGGCCTTAGTAGCAGTTAATGATACGTTAAAAACTGCTAACCTTGAATTTCAAGAGGATTTGATTTGTCAACTTCTGAAGAGTGAGATCCTGGGCAATATTGGCAAAAGTGAAGATGGGCTTGATTTAGCAGATAATACGTTATTCTTAGTACGGGAACAACACTCGGGGGACCTGTTATTTTTGCTAGATGCTCTTATTACAAAAATTGAATCGCTAAGATTAGCTAAGCACTTTTTCTCTACCTATGCTAGAAAGAAGCTAATACAGGACTTACAGCTTGTGGAAGAGGGAGAGCAGCTTCTTGATCGTATTTCAAATCTTACCTCCCAAGAGAGATCAAATCGGACTGCAATTTTACAGAGGAATAAGGGGCTTATATACCGAGCTTTAGGAGAACGTAATCGTGCAGAAAAGGCGTTTCAAATTAGTATATCACACTATAAGGCACTAGATAAGAAATTGGAGTTAATCCAAGTCCTTCTTGATTATTCAACTGCTTTGGGATTGAGCTCCAAAAATAAGCAAAGATTATCTGTTCTACAAGAGTGTGTGACCCTTAATAAGTCGCTTCATGATCAAGAAGGATTAGCTGAAACCTTTCTTAATTTTGCTTATACCTATCAGGATTTGGAGGATCTAAATGCGGCTGTTGATTATATTAAGAGAAGTCAAAAGCTAATTGATGGAATACAACAATCTTTTCGCAGTGCTCGAGTATATTTTGGAATAGGGATGTTTTTTCATAATATCAGAGAAACTGAGAACTCTATTGTATCGATTCAAAAGAGTCTTCGTGTTTGTGAGGAGTTGGAGGACACTGATGGGACACAACTATGTTGGCACCTTCTTGGAGATTTACACCAATATGCCAAAGGGGACTTTAACAAAGCTTTGGAGTATTATAAATGTAGTGAAGTAATTTATAAATGCAATGGACGACCAATTGTGCATTGTTGGACATTGCTTGATATGGGTAATCTTTATCACCTCAAAGGTAACTTAGATTCTGCTCTTCATAATTTCCAAAAAGCTCTTCCCTTATTGGAAAGCATTCATGATGATTTTTATTTTTGTCAAACTTTTCTTCATATTGGCCGTGTTTATCGATCGAAAGGTGATAACTCCATTGCATTGACTTATTATAAGAGATGTTTAAAAGAATTAGAACATAGAGTACTCCGTTTTGGGAAGGAAACAGAAGGATTAGCTTTTTTTGAGGTGATTTTAGTGATGCTCGATAATGGAGACGTCACAGAGGCTAAGAATTATTTTGCAATGTTTACTCAATACTATCAATCGAATCCCCAGAGTCAAGAATTTCTTGATCAGTGGTATAAACTTGCTGAAGCCTTAATTTTGAAAACAAGTATTCGAATCAAAGATAAAGCCCGAGCTCAAGAATTACTTCAGGAAATAATCGATAACCCAAACATACAAGTCAACCTCCTGAATTATCTTGCTGATTCTAAGAAAATTGCTGTATTGAATCTCTGTGAGCTGCTCTTGTTTGAGCTCAGATCCGCCTCTATTGATATAACAGATGTAAATGAAGTTTTTCTAGACGTTAAAAAGCTGATCACTGATCTTGCTACGGCTGCGCAGGAACAACATTCCTTTCCCTTGTTGGTTGATGTTGTAATCCTTCAAGCGAAATTAGCATTAATTGAGGGGTTTCCAACGAAAGCTATGCAGTTTCTAGCTCAGGCGAAGATTACTGCTGAAGAGAATAACCTTCGACTTCTTCTTAACAGAGTCATTGCAGAAGAATCTACTTTAACGACTCAATTAAGTATGTGGGAGCGCTTGATAAAAGATAACGCCCCCCTCAAAGAGCGTCTTGTCCAAGCACAAGTCGAAGAATACCTTGTAAAAGCAAAAAGATTAGTACACCTTTCGTATCAGTCTTCAGAATAACCCACGCCCGATAAACGTTACGAGTAACAAGTTTCGATACAGAAAAAGGCATTAAAGCTGAAGGATTCTCTCATCAGGGCCCTTTTTTTTGGATAAGCATAAGAATCCTAGAATTCATTGAGCTGGATCGTATTTCTTATTCAAATCTATGAAAAAATGATGTGAAAAGAATGAAGATAAAATATAATACACGTTTGGTTGTTCTTCTAGGTATTTTTATTGGAATATTTACTCTCACCGTGCTAATTGCTAGCTATGGCCAAGATGTAAATGCCTCAATCACCGAAACCCAATATTCTGGTTTTACTTCGATATCAATGAACCTATTTATTGAGGGAGTTGATGGTGAATCGATCATTGCAGGACGTGAAAACTCAATAACCGCCCTTGGTTACTCTCATACTATCAGCAATCCGTATGATCTAATGACTGGAGATCTTACTATAAAGCAACACTCTCCTCTTCGAGTAATGAAATCTGTGGATAAATCGTCTCCTAAAATCTTTGAAAGGTGCGTAAAATCAACTATTATTCCTTCAGTAGTCTTAAGAATCTATTACGAACCTGATGGTTTGAATTTTTATACTATTGAACTTACCAATGCAAAAATCACTTCAGTACAGAGCTTTGGTACAATCAGTGTTGATGAAATTCCGAAAGAAACTGTCTCTTTTACTTACGAAACGATTAAATGGACTTACACTGAATATGATGAGGAAGGAAAAGCAAAGGGCAATATTGAAGCAGAAGATGACTGGATAAATCCACCTGGCTAATGGGACAGAATATGAAGCTAAAGTATACATTAGGTGTTTTGCTACTTTGTATAGCACCAATAATTTTCTCTGGTGTTCCTCCGATCTATGCATCCACATCTGATTCAGAGATATCCATCCTTGAGGTATCGCAACATGGAGTCAATATTTGGGTAACTATTGATTATGATTTTTCTATTGCACCAGCTCGTGGAGAAACAAAGTCGTTAGTGGTTCTTACCCTATTGTCTCTCCCTTCAGATTCTGCAGATAATGAAGTTACAGGGAGTCTTCTTTTTGTTCGCGCTCCTTTAGGGGATTACTATTTTTTCTGGATGCTTGGTGATCCTTTTACAGAAAACGATATGTGGCTATCAGGAAGTATCAATGAACACTTTCAAACTGATCAGAATCAGCTATGTCTGATATTCATTGAATATCCAGAGATGGAAAATCCAGACCTAGAGATTGTTGTATTTGCACAGCTGTTAGAGATCGGAAACACCGATTTGAATAATAGTGATCTTTTTTCCATCGTATACGAATTTCTTCCATACTTAGAGTCAATTGAAATGCTTCCCATTGTAACTACTACAACTACCACCACTACAACTACAACAAAAGCTAAGGGATTTCCAGGATTCTTACTTCCGATAAATATTGGTGTACTAATTCTTATTGGATTAAAGTACAAAGAACGGGAATAAATATCGAAATGAAGAACCTATCTGGAGGAAACAACAACATTTCCTCCTTTTTTTTTAATCAATCTTACTAGTCATATTTGAGTTTTTTACTATAAGCTGACTTCAAGCTCGGTTGTAGTAAATCAGAAGCATATTCTGAATATTTCCTCATTGCTTCAGCTTCTAATCGTAATCCATAGCAGATTTTATGCCCTTGGTAGTCAGCGCATGTCTGACATTTATCCTCTTTCTCTTTCGTACGTCGAATATAATTGAATAAATAAAAACCAGCAAGAGAGACAAAAAGGCCACCTAGTTTAATGAAAAGATCTGGGTAGAGTAAAAAGGCAGAAAATGAGATTCCCAACCCAAGACCTGTTCCTACTCGAGCTAACCGCTTTATAAATCGCAGGTTAGCATTATATTTTTCAATCAAGAGAATAGATACTAAGAGACTCATTCCTACAATTAAATATTGGGCTGGAAGAAGAATCACGTGAAAAATGATTAAGAACAGAAGTGTTATGAGGAACGACGAGTAAACCAAACTACACCCTTGGCAAAGGTAGAGACCTCCCACTTTCCAAAAGTGTGTCCGGTAATTTGTGCATATTGGATGGTGTGCAAACTTAAAACGCCAGGATAATTCCCAACGTTTAATAAGTAATTTGATTGCAATGGGAAAGTTTATCATATTCACCGTTATCGAAAAGGTGCTACTCTAACCGCGGTTCCATAAGCGATGGTTGCTGTATTGCCACCTTGACCAATTTGATCACTGTCGAACTTTAATCCAATGATTGCATTAGCGCCCATCCGACTCGCGTCATCAAACATGCGATTGATAGCCTGGTTTCTTGCCTCGAGAGCCATTTCAGTAAATGCAGTGACTTCTCCTCCGCAAGATGATTGGCAACCAGCTAAACAATCTCCTCCCATTCCACGACTTCTCACCGTCGCACCAAACGCTAATCCAAAATATTGCTCAATTTTATATCCTGGGATCTCATCAGTGGTACTAATTAAGATCCTTTCTTGCTGTTGATATGCCATTAGAATTCACATTGTTTTTGCACAGTTTAATTTTATATAATTTCGGATCAAAGATTTTTGACAAAGTGGAAACACTTGAATTCTTTTGTTTGTTATAAATCTCTTTTTTTCCAATGTGAAAAAAATAAACCACAGATTATAAAGAACCAAAGAGGAGGAAAAGAAGTTGTTCCATTTGTGGGTGAAGAAATGCTTGATACATCAGTCGTTGTTACCTCTGATGTGGAGGTTACTAATTTTACCTGTTTAGTTACATTAAAAATCAGAAATCCGATATTTCTATCGGCGACAAATAATAGATCTTCTTGTGGAAGGATATCATTAGTCCCACAATTGGGATAGGAATAGTCTACGATAATTTCCAAATCAGTAGGATCACTCACGTTAATTAATTGAATACCGTGGTTGATATTTGAAATGTACGCCACGTTCTTCAAAACATGAATGGAGTAATAATCGACTGTTTCGTCGATTATCTCGGTAACCAGTGTAATGTTTGTAGGATCACTAATATTCAATACTTTCAGACCATATTGATAATATACCACGAATGCATATTCATCAATAATATCAAAGCTAACAAGGTAAATATCAGGATTTAAAGGATCAGTATAATTTCCTAAATAGAATGGGTTTGTTTGACTGGAAATATCAAATATAAGAAAACCTTTGGTGGAACTAGCAGCGTATAATAGTTGGTTTACCCTTTGTAGATCGGTGATATCATCATCAGTTAGAATCGTCCTTACATGAACAGGTTGAGTAATATCACTTATGTTGGTAACGGTTATACTTTCTTGGGGGACAATATGTCCGTTACCTGCATAAAGAATATCTCCATTTAGTTGAATATCCCAGGAATAATCATGATTATATTCGATTATTGTATTTGGAGCTTCAGGATTAGTACAGTTGAGGATCCAGATTCCTCCATACCCATTCCCGATAAATGCGATTTTGTTATGCATGATAAACTGATGGGCATACCCGCTAGCGGGTTGAGGAACGTGAGCAACCTCAATGGGGGAACTTGTATTGCTTATATCAAAAATTCTAAATCCACCATATCCACAACTGATGTAGCAATAGTTTTCTTCAATTTTAATCGTGTAAGCATCGCCTCCTGTACTTATTCTGGCTACTTCAACAAACAACCATTCTTCTCCTTGATCTACTCGGGAATCTGCCACGTAACAAACAAAATTACTTACAAAAAGGAAGAAAATTAACATATTTCCTTTGCTAACGGATTTTCTCAAGGTTCTCACGTTTAAGTATTTGTAGAAATTACTCTACAAAGTCTTTTCAGCTTTTAATACCTTACTTTCATGGCAGGTTTTAGTATTGATAAGATGCTTGAAGTGCTCCTTTTCTATACTCATAACTAAAGTGGAATCTAGGAGAGAACTCCTCACAAGCACCATCTCCTAGCACTTCCTTAAGTCTACAGTAAGAATGGGGCTGATTAACCAAGGAGTGCAATTGTTAAATTGATATTAATTTGATAAAAGAGTTCCAAGACTTCTTGAAGAAAAAATAACATTTCCACATACCTTCTTCCTGTAAGTGGAAGGAAGATGATCAGTACCTAAAAAAAGGAGCTGGTTGAGTGAAAAGAAAAGCCAATCTTACAAGTGAAGAGTATTTTAAAAATAAGAAAAAAATCAAAATGTCGTTAGATCGGTATGAAGATCGATCTCAGACTGTTCACCTCAAATTTGAGAGAGCTAGACCTCGGTTGAAAGCCAATTCAATACTTCGTGGATATTTCGAGAGGCAGAAAAGAGTCTAATAACTTTAGATATGTAAATATTTTTGTTAGCTCATCCACTATTTTATAGAATACTTTAAGAAAAATCTCCATAAGAAAAAAAGGGGATGAGGAAGAAGTCCTCATCCGAGGCGCATTGGACACCCCTGACAACGCGACTCACGGATACTGAGAGGTTTTGACATACTTTGGCTTTGTTTATTCACTGAGGGCCAAAAAACTATCCCAGTGCTCATATATGAACCCCTTAGTTGAGATGAGATAGTTGTTACACCCATTCCACAATTTTCCTCAATTCATATAACCTCCAAAGAGTGACTTTTTGGGAAAGTATCACTTCAAATTTCCCACTAAGATTGTTGATAAGTGTCCATTAGGGAGAGATTTCGTCGTATCACTAAAGGAGGTTCAAAGGTATAATGAAAAGACATCTCGGAATACTTGTTACGTAAAAACTGCAATCGTGTTACAAAATCTCGACACCAAAAATGAGGAAGATCAGTTCGGCCGAAGTACACTGATTCTTCAGTAGTGGTTGTTGTAAAAAGATCAATATGGGGGAGAGTAAGACAGAAATCTAGGAAGTGAATACGATTAGTAGTATTTGGTATCGAAATGAAAAGATAAACTGGGAGATTTAAGCCTAGATTGTAATATTGGACTATTTGATTGAGTAAACCAGCCTTTTGATATTCAGCTAAAAGCCTTGATACTGTATTGGGATGCAGCTGAACTTGAGAGGCTAAATCTTTGAGTCTGAGAATTTTTCCTACAGATACAAGAAAAGAAAGCAAAATTACATCTGCATGAGTTAATGGACGGAAAGGTTGGAACAATGGATCTAGGGACATGTCCATGGTGGCAGGAGCGAATTGTGGAGGGGAAGAAGGATCCCCATAAAAAAATGAATAGGGTTTTATCCATTTGTTTTTTCCTTCTTGGAGAGTAGAAAGGTTCCACGAATGCACTCTTCGGGTCATAGGAATCAATTTTGAAGGAGTAGGGTATTCCTCACTTTGAGTGCTTTTTAGAAGTGTAAGTAGTTCCGGTCTACTATAAGGCAGTTGGAAAAGGCCTAATCGTGCACTTCCCATGTTGATATCTATTAGGCAATATCGTGAAAGCTGGTCAGGTACCATGCTCGAATGGACTGTTAGATATGTTTCATAACCTAATTTTCCCATATCGAGAAAATGCATAGGGATGGCTAGCTGAAAATAACGGAAATATTCTAGTTTATTGCGGATCGTCTCAGCGTTTAATTCCGGAATATGGTATGCAAAGGTTTGAGTGGAGGGTCCAGTTCGACGGTTCTGACTTTTTATATATGCCGTTTGGAATCCTTTCAATAAAATAAGATCTGATTTAGATAAAGGAAGTGCCATTTCAAGTAACTTGGGAAAAAGAACCCGAAATAAGGTCTCCTCATTTCCTTGGATCTGATTGGTTGAGATATTCTTCAAGAACGTATGTAATAATTGATCCTGTGCATATGCTAGCTCATAAGTTACTAATCGAAGGGGAATTAACACACGACCTCCATACCAGAGGATTGAGAATGACCCCAATGTTTTCATCCACGCTTCCGAGTATTCAAGTAAGGGATGAGATTTGTACTTTTCATAAAAACGAATAGTTTGGACATCTTTGAGAGCTTGAGTGATTTCTGCGGTTTTCGATATTTTCCGTACCCTACGTTTTATCACTTCGGTGTGAATGTGTTCCCAAAATGCACAGAAATCTCGTACAAAAGGATCTACAATGGCAGTAGATTCAAAAAGAGGCTCTACTTCCTGACTTTGGTGCATTAACTTTCCCCATTAGTTTACCCCTCTTTTTGATTAAAGTCTCCCAAGAACTGCTTTCGAATATATAAGCCTGAATCACAATACTCATTGAGCAGTAGATTGCTCAGAGTCCTTTTTGACAAATTATACAGAAGGAGACCAAAAGTGTTTAATCGAATCCCGAAGCGAAAAAATTGGATGAAAATCTTCTGGATCACCCTTTGGCTGGTTGTAACATTCTTTGCTCTCAGTCAAGGGATAGCTGACCCGCTAGAAGGACCTTATCCCCCTATTGGGTATTAATACCCATTCTCTTCTTTTTTCTGACTTTTCTATTAAAATCTCGCTCATTACGTTGTCATTCTGGCAGGGTGAATTTATAAATCTCAAAACGAGATTTTCACACAAGTATCTATATTTTCTTACACAATCTTCTACTTAATTATCCATCTTCAACAGGTGTTCTCCCGAATGGTCTATGATGAAGGTTTAGCTCAACGAATTCGAGAATTTTTAGATGCAGCTCCTGGAGTAACCGAAAAAAAGATGTTTGGAGGACTTGCATTCATGCTGAATGGAAATATGACTGTTGGAGTAATAAAGGACGATCTTATGGTGAGAGTTGGCAAGGAACACTACGAACAAGCATTAAAAACAGAGTTTACTCGCGAAATGGACTTTACTGGGAAACCATTAAGAGGAATGATCTTTGTAGATGAGGAAGGTGTTTCAGAGGATTCTATTCTTCATTTTTGGATTGAAAAAGGACTTGCATTTACTTCAACCTTACCACACAAGTAGGTTCTAAGCGATCTACTCAAGCTCTAAGGCTTCTAGCTCCACTTTCTTGCCAATAGCAGCATCGTAGTAAATTTTTCGTGGGGTACTCACAAACACACCATATGGACAACGTTCGACACATAAATTACAGCCTATACATTTTTCCTGATCCACGCTATCTACTGGAGAGTCTTCTTGTTTAAGAATCGCTTTTGAATAGCAGGTAGTTAAGCAGCTATTGCAGTGTGGATCACATTTATCAGCATTCACAACTTGACTAATCATGAATGATGGGAGGAGTCCCCAACGGATTTCAGGAGTATACAAACCAGCACAATTCTGATCACAATTACAGATACTATCAATATTGGGCCGCATCCCCCACAAAATGGTCCCATAATGTCCTTGATTTCGACGATCAATAATAATCTCTTTAGCTTCATCCTTGTCGAGAAAGCGTCCTTCGCCCTCAATATGACGTTTCCGATTGTACCGAGCTAAATGATTGATAAAAATACATCGAAGATCAGCTTCACCTGTTGCTCCCTTTTTACAACTGCAATAATGTAAATAGAGGTCCTCTGCGTTCTCAAGTACTTGGAGTAATTCATCAAGAGACGAAGCTACTTGTCCCCCTAAAAAATTCCTTGCAAAATAATTGTAAAATGCTTTTTTCAGGCCTGTGTACGGTTTCCGATTCGCATCAGCAGCAATATCATAGGTGGCATTATCTACCATCTTTTGCAGACGTGCACCATAAAAATTATACCAATGTTCCCGAAATTTTCCAGGAAAGATTTTCAAAAATCGTCCAGAACTGATATCATACGCATCTTTTTGTTGGTACCAGATTTTCCGTGTATGTTGGTAGCAGGTGAGGCACATAAATCAACTTTACACTTTTAATGATTTTAAATAGATTTGGGTAGAATTTCCCTTCCAGCTCCTCACCTTGGAATTGATTGAGGATGTATTTGGAACAACTAATCTTGAGTAGAGAACCATTTATGAGTACCAAACTGGTTTTTGGAGACTGGCTCACCAGTGTTGAGGTAATGATCGAATCCAGTTAATACCGAAAGAAGATATTTTTTAAGCATAGGTTTGACTACACTGTAGTATAAAAGCACTGATCTTATCCACGACCGCTCCTGTAGATTATTCGGAAAAATCGTAATCGTTAGAGCACTATTTTCTGTATCTTGAGGTTTAATTCTCCATGTCACTTTTGATTTTCGTCCTCCTTCTCGACCAATCAAGAGATCATATCCCAGTCCTTCTTTCCAAAAGTAAAACTCTCTATGCATGATTCTACCATTGTAATATTCAATAGTATCCTTGGATCCCTCACCAAACCAGGTATGAACTGGGTTTCTTTTACAGAATGGATGAGTTTTCTCCAAAATTTCTGGAGTGGATATTAGATCCCATACTTCTTCGGCGGATGCGGAGAATTGTAAAGTAACACCTATAGGCCACTTGAACTTGTGTTGTGTTGCTGAATTCATTATCTTAACTCTCAGAAATTGATTTTACTCCTCTGGGGGTATAAATTTTGATTCCTTACAAATTTTCCTGTAATATCCCTCTAATCAAATGTATATCACAAAAATAAATCAAAGTTAAGTATGTAGATTAAGACTAAATCTACGGAGACAACTAAACGTATCTGAGGGTAAAATCTGGAAAAGATTCTTCAAGCATGGAAATTGGCACATTCCCATCAAATTAAAGAGCTTGGTCAAGATAAGAGGAGTAAGCTGATCATTACTCCCGAACAACGGTATATTCTGAAATCTAAACAAGATTTGAATCAGCTACAAAGAGAAAATTTAATCCTTGAATTCTTACATAAGGAGGGAATCCCAGTAAATTCTCCATTAAGAACACAAGATCATTCTCAGTTTACCATAACAGAGAATACTCCTTATTGCTTATATACCTTCCTTGAAGGTACTACTATTGATCTAGAAATAATTTCAGAAAATGTTTCTTGGTGTGAACGGTTTGGAATCATTTTAGGATCATTACATAGCAGTCTTAGTCTTTTTCCCGCTCCACTGTTGAACTTCAGTGATATTCCTCCACTCTTTGAAGGGTTGAGAGAAAGAGTATTGAAGTTCTTTCAGAAAGCCTCTGGAAGGTATAATGCAAGTCGAATCCTTCCCTATCTTGATCTTGTTGAAAGTAGTTTCTCCTCTTTCGAAAAAGTGTTCTCCAGGCAAGTTATTCACCGAGATTTTCATCTAGAAAACCTTCTTTTTCAAGGAACTCATAAAAATGCACAACTTATTGCCATCTTAGACTTTGAATTAGTTACATATGGGATAAAGATTTTTGATTTATGTTATCTTGTATCAGGAGTCTTAAGTGCGATCTTTGATTCCCATAATACAAATTTTTCTGCTAGTTGGTACACAATTTTACATTCTATGGTAAATGGATACTTACAAACCAATATCATGAATGAAAATGAAAAAAAAGGATTTTGGTCAGTTTTAATGCAAATCCAGCTGTTTTTCTTACTTTATTACCATCCTGTAGATATATCAAAAGCAAAACGTGCAGAGGAGATTTTCTACTGGATCTATGAACAGAAAGATCAAATTGAGAGGATTCTGCTTAAGTCACCCTAGAGCACAAATCTTCCTTCCGCAGTTAACTTCACTGTACCACCAACAATTATTTGTTGAAATTCCTCTTTTTCGAAGAGGCACTCTACAATAAGTTTACTTGGTCTATTAATCTCATGTCCCTGCTCTAAAGATATTTTTGACCCCTTAACATGATTTTTTAGAATTCTATGGGCTTCAATATATCCTCCAATCGGTCCAGCTGCACTTCCTGTAGCTGGATCCTCAAAAACTCCAGCAGATGGCGCAAACATTCGCACATGTGCCTGTGAATCAGGATGAATGGTTTCAGGGGTAAGCACTACTAAATCCTGAGATGGATAGTTGCTTAAAGTGTCCATCAAAAGAGTTGAATTAAGTTTGATTGCTTGAATCGCTTTTAGTGTGGTAATAGGGACGATTAAGAATGGAAAACCTGTTGAAATAAATTGCATGGGTCCATAATCTGCAATTACGCCAGGAGATACTCCTAAAATTTGTGCCATTACTTCTTTGTCCTCGAATACTTCCTGAAATTCAGGTTTCGATTGATACATCTGTATATGATGGTTTGTTTTAAATTTCACCTCAATTGGACCGATTCCCAACTCTAAAAATGCTGTCATTTGATCATGACTAAGTATATCTTGATGTTTTAATACAAATGCTGTTCCTAATGTTGGATGGCCTGCAAATGGGATTTCAAGACCTGGAGTAAAAATTCGTACTTTTCTAATACATTTCTTAATTGTAGAGGGAAATACAAATGTTGTTTCAGAGAAATTCATTTCACGAGTAATACCTTGCATCTCTTCCTGTGTTAGATCATTCTCTTTTAGATTCCAAAACGTTGCCAACTGGTTTCCCGAGAATCCATATCGATCATCAGTAAAAACACTCGTTTGAATAAAATCATAAGCGCGTATACGTAAACCTCCTTGTTAGTATCTCGTTCTTTCTAGAAGCGTGTGGAATAAGAATCTTTATTTTATGGTAAATTGAAATTTTCGAATTGAAGATCACTTCTCATTTTGGAGTTTGTGGAGAGAAGTGTATGAGTTTGTGTAAAATGACCTCTGATAAACTTAATTTCAAGATTTGTATGATTGGTACCAATTTTCACTTGATTCAACATCTTGGCCGTTTAACAGCCGATTCTACATTTAAAATTGATTATTCATCGACTGTAGGGAGCGATTTTGGCTTGAAGACTGTTAAGATAAGGTCTACTGAGGTCAAATTGAAAATTTACATCGTTTCAAGAGCAAAATATAAAGCGTTACGTAGTATGTATTATCAAGGGGCCCACGGGTGTCTTATTTTCTATGATAAAGGCGATCTTGATTCTTTTAAGAAAGTTGAAGAATTGTGTCACGAATTTCAGGAAATTCAAGGTAAATTAGTTCCCATAGGTCTTGTTGCGGTGAATGGAAACAATAAATCTATTTCCTCCGAGGAAGGCCAACAATTAGCAAAGACACTTAATCTTCATTATTTTGAATGTCCTCTTTCTGATCTATCACAAATGGATCTTATTTTCACTAGACTTACGGAATTGATCTTGACTCAAGATTAAGAACCTAATCCCGAATTCTTGCTTTAGTGTTCAAGCTTTGAGATTAGGATTTTTTCTGTAGATTTCTAATTTGGAAGAGGACACCAAAAGTAATAATTAAAGGAAGAATCCCAACTGATGTTGCAGAGCTTATGGGAGCAGTTCGACTAGAGAGAAAATTAGTAATTTCAGGACCTTCTGGATTCAAATATTCGATTTTTCCATCAATCATTGTTAATAGTACTTCAATATCTTGGATATTGGTTTCAGGAACCATTAGAGGATTGTCTGATAAGACGACCAAATCAGCTAACTTGCCAAATCGAATACTGCCTTTTACATTTTCTTGGAAAGTTCCGTAAGCACCATTTATGGTCAATGTACGTAAAGCTTGTTCAGGAGTTATCCTTTCGTTTAACATAAAGTCGACAGGAGTCTCACCCAATGTACCTATCCTTGTGACCGCAGAGGCTAAACAACCCATTGGAGTCTTTACCTCCCCAAGGACGTACGGATAATCAGTACTCCCCATGAGGTGAACTCCTACATTAAGTAGATCTCGCCATCGTCCTACCAGAAGTGCCCTATCTCTACCAATTGCAGGTTCAATTCTATCATTCCAATCTGAATTAAACCAAGGAAGCTGAATACATCCAAGAATCGCCAGTTCTGCCAACCTCGTAATTTGATCATTTCTGAGCAACACCAGATGTTCGATTCGATGTCGAAGCTCATTTGTTCCGCTACCTATCACCGATTGGTAAGCATTAAGGACAATATCCGTTGCATTAGGAACTACGCTGTGTGTAGCAATTTGAAATCCTAATGCATGCGCTTCTTGAACCAGTTGATACATTTCAGACTGATTGATCAGAATTAGAGGTTCAAAATACCACCTATCTGCAAATAATTTCACTCCAGCGATTCGTAACCGAGAGCTAAATTCGTGACCAGGAGTATAAGCTTGATACCAATCCCCAAACCTATCAAATCCATAACCTAAAGGGAGATAGCAATTAACTCTAACTTTTAATAAGTTAGAGTCATCTACAGCTTGGAGTTCAGTTAGCCGATCCTGATTTACAAATAGCTCCGAAATACTGGTCCATCCATAAGAGATTAAGGCATTGATGACATCATTCAATTCTGTGGTATTGGTTAATCCACGATCTCCAATCCAATGAGAGTGCGAATCAATAAATCCTGGAACCAGTGTTTTTTTGTGTAAATTGATCAATACGGTTGTAGAATCAGCGTAAGAAAAAACTTCTGCTTCTGTTCCAACAGTACTAATGAGATTTCCCATAACCGCAACTGCCTCCGCACTAGGTTGATTATTTTCCATGGTAATAACAGTTCCATTATAAAAAATATAATCTGGGATAGGATCTTGTAGTATTTGGTATGTCACTGTTATTGTGCTTATTTGTCCAAGGAAAAATGCAAAAAATGAGGTTAAAATGAGAATCAAATAGAATCTTGAAGAAACCATCTTGGTAGCTGAGGAGAACTATATATTCATAAACTTAACTCCCTTCCGAGTAAACTCATGAGAGGGAGTATATCAGAGATTACACATCACATTGTTATCCAATAAACTCTTTTGAGATCAATGATAAATCTAATTTGAAAAGAGATAATAATGTGGGAATTTGAGTAACAATACTTGTTATTATGACACTTAGAATAATGAGAATGACAATTTCAACCTCGAATGTGATGTGAAGATACACCATCATTGGGAACATGGTAGTAACGATCATTTGGGTCAATCTGAAGCCAATAGGGGCCCCTAATATCAATCCAAGTACTGTAAGAAGTAAGTTTTCAGCTAAGAAACCAAACGAAATTTCAAAATCTGAGGATCCTAGGACTTGCATAGTTAGGAGTTCCTTCTTTCTTTCATGAGTATTGAGAAAAACGGTTGTTATTTGTGATAAGATTGAAATTATAATAGCTACAATTATTAGGAGAAGGATTAAGACATTTAAAATTTCTAAGTACGCTTCCGTTCCTTCTTGAATTTGTGTTATTGTTGTAATAGACTCAATATCATTCAGAGTGGATAATAGTTTACTTTCAATTTGTGATTGAAATTTTATTCCGTGTGAATTGAGTTTGATATAAATTTTCGACACTGGAGTCAGATCGATTCCTAATTCATTAAATAAACTCAGGCCTAACATACTTATCATTTTGTCTAATGAAACGTAATTCATTGTTCCCCAGAGTTCTTTTGATACTCCACCAACAGAGATTCGACTGTTCTTTGTCTGGAACTCAGTACTTTGATTGTAGTTCATTACATATGGACTATCCTCGAATTGATCCTGTAATAGAGTGAGAGTTGTATTTCTTCCATTCTGGAAATAAAATAATCGTAACCACAGTTCTTCTTCTACGCTAAGTACTCGTGGATGTTTTACAACTATCTCATTGTCTACACTATTTTCAAGTCCGAAAAAATTTGCCAGTCCGGATGTTAACACTATGGTTGATTTAGGACTCTCCCACTGAGTAGAAAACTGAGTATCCCACTTAAAATTGTGAGTGATAGGAGTGCTGGAATTAAATCCAATTAACATTCCTTCATTTGACTTTTTTAGGTCATCGGAAAAAAAAATTACTGGAATTTCCAAAACACAGTCGTAAGCCTCTATTCCATATTCCGTCTTTATAGTTTTTAATTTTGATAATTCACTATAAAGATTTAAATCTCCTAATTTCGGTTTTGTAAATGTAAGTTCTAGATCGTAATCATTAATCTGGTTAAATTCTGTATTTATAGTTGTCGTCATGGCAAAGAGTAGAGTAAGTGATATAAATAGAACTATCATGGTAGCTGCAGCCCCCATGGTGTTTGTGAGACTTCTCCATCCATTTCTGAAGATGTTCCTAAATAACATCTTTATCTGTACATTAAGACGAGATTTGTCAATAATCCCTAATTTTGCCAATTTTCCAAGGTTTAGTGCTTTAGTGTAATTCCCTATTGCCTGTTTTGGATTTAAGCGACTTCCAATAAAAGCTGGATAGAATCCGCCAATAAAAGAAGCTAGAAATCCCATTAAACCTGCAAAGAGAATAACCAAGGGATCAATCTTAACTAATATATGTGGAATCGAAGAGATTATCCCGAAAAAACTCGCAACCACATGAGTGAAGAATATCCCTGTGATTGTTCCTAAAATGGCTCCAATTCCAGCAATTATTAGGATATAGCTGATATAATGGATAAGAATATCATTTGGAGTAAATCCTAAGGAGAGGATGACCCCAATTTCACGTTTTTGGTGATAGATTAGTCGATTAAACGATACAAAAATGGTAAGAGTGGCCACACACAATACAAGAAAGGGTAAGAATTGTGCAATTTCTCTGAATCCTTCAATATTCAGTCTTATAAACCAATTAGAGACTTGAAATTCTGATGATACAGGATCAAGGAGACTGACGTTTAATGATTGTATGATTAAATTCTGATAATCTTTTATGATTTGTTTTTGTACCAAATCTGTGGTTTCTGGTATAAATTTAATTAGAATGTTATTAATTCTCCCTGTTAAGTTAAGATCCATCTGAACAGTGGAAAGTGGCATGTAAAATATTCCATATTGGTTCATCGGAATGATAGATCCCCACTTAGAAGGAATAACCACAGCGTATTCTGGGGAATACGCAATTCCTCGTATCGTAACCTGTTTTCCTTTATTCATTCGAAGGGTAATCTGGTCCTCAATTTTTAGATTTAGCCTGTCTGCAAATTGGTTGTTCACTATGACCTGATTCGATGATCCATTCGATGAGATACTCGAGTTTCCATTCGGGATGTACTCCTTTCCATCTTTAATGGATAAACGGTTAATTTGCTGTTCGTACGGAGTGCTTGTATTGTATCCTACAATCTTTCCTGCCCCAGTGATGAAGATGTCTTTCTTAGAATAGTTATAACCACTTTCTATTAACAAACGGTAATTAATCGCCTGGATAGCAGTATTTTGTACTAGGAAACCTTCAGTAAGGGTACTCAGCTGGCTTTGATCTAACCATTGTCCTTCCGTTGCCTGAATTTCATAATCGTGGAAGCTACTTTCTATGTAAAATCGCTCATACGAGTACTCAAGAGATTGATATCCCATTACTAAAGCAATATATGATGCCACCCCAATAATGCTCAAGAGAAGGAGAGATGTTACTAATAATTTTGTCCTTCCGGAATCTCTAATGAGTTTCTTGAATAGATACCTGTTAAATATAGGCAACTTCTCACCCTTAGGTATTGCTAGGAGAATGTGTTTTTCCCTGCAAATTGACGATTTTTTCCACTTTAAAAGTACCTGTACCTCCTAGTTCGTACAATTTTCTAAAAGGATTTTCGACTATCTTGAGGGATTCTAAAGTAGTGAGGTGAATAACACAATACTGGTTAATATTTGTAGTATTCCTCTTTTTTCTATTTTTCGTATACCCTTTTTCTCGAATACATTCTCTAGTTAATTCTTTAACTGTTATCGATCATACTAGTTAACCATAAAACGAATGGTGGATTTCGTCGGCTATAAAAGCTGGATTCTAGCTGAGCTAGTTACTGATGTATTCAAATGAATATCTCTTGAAAATATGTGCAATAGGGTCTGGGAGCGTGGAAAAAACCCCCCTTATCCGACGCTTTGCGGAAAATAAGTTTGACACAAATTATTTACCAACATTGGGCGTCGATATTACTACAAAAAAGATCACTCTAAATGGTATCGGGGTTAAATTGATCATAGTAGACACAGCTGGACAGGAATTCTTTGGTAAACTGAGACCTAGTTATTATCGTGGAGCTTCGGCCTGTATCATCTTTTTTGATCGAAATAATCGAAAATCATTTTTAGAAATTCCCAACCATATAATTGAATTTCAAAAATATATCCTACCAGAAGTTCCCCTTGCTCTTGTTGGAATTACTTCATCCTCACCTGTTGTATCCCATGAAGAAGCTTTGATGGTTGCTAAATCTTTCAACGGGAAGTATTTTGAATGTCGGTCTAAATCGTGTCCCGAAATTGCCCACGTTTTTTCATCCTTAGCACGAAACGTCATCTATCCCTCTACTCATCCCGCTAAAGAAATTCTTAAGTCAATTGCGCTATTCTTCTCCCTTTATCGTGCTTATCTTACTTCTTATTTTCTTCGGTTAATTTCACACCTATTCAACATCATTCCTACATGTAAATCATCCAAAAAATCAGATGACTGACTGTTTTCTCAAAATTTATCAGTTTTAATTTCAGAATAATAATCAATCCCAAGTCAATAGCAACTTTTATTACCACAATCATCTGGTTAATACGAGAAAAAGAATAGAACATTTTAGACACCGATTGACGATTTGATGACTGAGAACGGAGAATGGTTGTATGGATATCATTAGACTCGAAGCTGCCGAAAAAAAAGATGTTATGGAACTAACTGCAATCTCCAAGCGAGCGTTTGATAGTGATACTGAAGTAGGAGCCCCTGGATTGGGGGGTCCTCCTGGTTACGACTCTACCTCCTTTCAAGAACGCTTTATGGGCTTTCTTGATTATTATAAAATTATGTTGGGTGAAAACATTGTGGGAGGTTTATTAGTAACAGCTCGGGGAAAACATCATCGTGTTCTTGAACGAATATTTATTGATCCTCCTTTCCATAACAAGGGATTAGCCTCTCGTGCTATGACATTGCTCTGGAAAAGATATCCTCAGGTCCAGTTCTGGACTTTAGGGACCCCAGACTGGAATAAGAGAACTCAGAACTTCTACAAAAAACACGGTTTTGTCCAGGTCGGCTGGGAGGTCGGACCTTTCGATTGGCGAGGAATCTGGTATCAAAAAGCACTGACAACTTCTTCTCCATTTATACTTCAAAAGATACATGACCTAACAGAGGGATTGAAAGATATTAATGTGGAAGGGGTTGTTCATTCTATCTCATCTCCAAAGGAAGTAATCTCTCGATCGACCGGTAAGCGATTATCAGTAGCTCATGCTGAACTTAGAGACACTACTGGTAATATTACTCTTGTTTTATGGAATGAGCAGATTTCCCAAGTGCAAGTTGGTACCCAAATAAGAGTTGAATTTGGCCATGTGAATACTTATCAGGGAGAAAATCAGTTAAATATCGGTTGGCATGGTAAGCTTATTATTCTACTTTGAGATGAATATACTGGTTTATAGATGAATCATTTGAGTGAGAAAGAAAGAGAAAAAACCCCTAATTCTTTTCAACTATTTATGCTGGAAAATATCACACTTCGTTCGGGGATCCCAGAGGACTTAGAGTTTCTGTTTGTTCTCAAGAAAGCAACACTTAAAGAGTATGTAGCCCAAATTTGGGGTTGGGATGATGCTTTTCAATATACACGTCATCAACAGACTGTGAATCCTGAATTGTATAAGATTATTCAAATATCTGGGAAGGATATTGGATGTATCGAGGTTGATCAGAGATCAGATACACTCGTTCTTAGTGTGATAGAAATTCTTCCAATATTTCAGAATAAAGGAATTGGATCAAAGCTAATTAAGGAGATTATCGAACGAGGAAAAAATGAAAACAAAAATATCATGTTGCAGGTCCTCAAAGTGAATCATAAAGCCTTTAATCTGTATAAAAATTTGGGTTTCGTCACAAAAGATGAAACTGAAACTCATTATCAGATGGTTTACCAAATATAAGGTGCTGAATTTTCTTCATGAAAATCCATCCAATTTCGCAAGACAATCAAGATTTACTCAATCGTTGTTATCAATATGCCAAAAAAGACCTATACGAAAATCTTGTGTTGATTGGTGATTTATTTCCTCCTTGCTTAGATTTATCTGATATTTTTGGTGTTTTTGAGGGAAATAATCTTCTCTCCTTTTTTACGGTGTTTAAAGGGTTTCAAGTTCCCTCTGTCGTAATATTAAACACATCCGATGCAATAATGGAGTTTATCCTATCCAGGTTGCGTTCAATCCTTCCTAGACAGTTTGTATTGGTTTCCTCAACCATCGATGCAACTTTACTACGCCAGAATTTCTCTCTCAATGATCAAAGTGCGGAATTTTGTATGGTAACCAATCGTACTTGCGCACTCTTTCATGAGGCAGATATTTCATTTACTCATGCTTCTACCGCAGATTTAACCCACATAAATGCATTTTATAAAAAAAATAATACCTTTCCTTGGAATCCAATTCAGCTAGAAAGCCAATTCTACTTCTTTAAGAAGAAAAAGGGATTTATCATTGCATGTGGTGGCACTCATTTTGAAACTCCCGAATTAGCACATTTAGGGAATATCCTTGTCCTGCCAGAATTTCGCGGCCAGTCGATTGGTAAGAACTTAGTCTCTACTATTGGAAAAGAGATCCTGAAAAAGAAAGAGATAGTTTCATTATTTGTGGCTGAAGATAATTTTCCTGCTATACGCCTTTATCAAAAAGTAGGGTTTTCTCACAAAAGAAATTATTCAATTTTCTCCTGTTCTTCTGATTGAGAACGTTTAAATCAAATGTAAACCTACTGTTACTCTTCTCTTGTTTGTGAAAAGATAGAGCTGGCCAAATGTTCAAGAGACGCATAGTCTGAGTTATCAAGGGTTTTTCCTGTTTGACTCCCTTGCAATAGAGCATTCCAGTACTTATCAGATTTAGTGGTATGTTGGATAAACTGATTAAGCTTCTGAAGAGCAGAGAATGCCTGTCCTTTACAGATATAACACATTAGTAGAGGTTCTTCTGTTTTCATGACAAGGGTATATTCACCTAAGAGGGCACGGTCCAATGTTCTCGAAAAAACCGCTTCTGAAAAGGAGTGGATAGCAGAAAGAAAACCTCCAAATAATTGAGGGTTGATTTCTCCTTCTGGAAGAAATGGTTTTGAAAATAAGCTTAATCCGTTTTCCGCCATTACCAAAACTAATACTGGTTCTTCTTCTTTCAGCGCTGGAAGTTCTAATAATCGCATATGTGTTAATCGTTTGATAAGATGATCTAATTTTGCGAATTCCAATCGTTCGGCTAAGGGGGCGTCTTTTTCGCTAAGTTCAGCATACTTGGGTAGATCATGGAGTAGTAAATCATGCTCATATGATATCTTCATTGCAAGATTTTTCATTCCTCGTTCTTCAGCTATAATCTGCGCTTGTCCTAAGAATTCGCGGGCTTTATCGAGATTTAAATCAATTAGGAATAGTTTCGCTTTTAGAAAATAGGCCTCTGCTATTAACCAATGTGAATGTTGATCTTTTGCTACCTCTGATAATTTTAAAACTAACTTCTGTACCTTCATTAAAATGGTTCTATCATTTGTACGTTTTAGATTATCGATATATAATTCGCACAGATTAAGCATAGCATATTCAGTTATTTCATGATCAATAATTTCTTCATTAATAACCTGAACCAGTAATTCTTCGGCCTTAGTTCTCTTTCGAGATCGTTCATCATTTTTCAATTGTAGAGCTTTTGCCACTCGATATCTTTGATCGATTACTCTATTTTTTTCTTGCTCTTTTATCTGTTTTAAAGCCAGTAAATATTCCTGTGCAAGCTGATCATCATTCTTGTCTAATGCAGTCGAAATAAGATCGAATAAGGTGATTGAAATATCCAGATTATTCCCGATTTCATTTAATAATAATAGTGCCTGTTGATAATGGACTAATGCCTCTTCAAGATCACCTTTCCGTCTATGGATTTTACCAAGGTGGTTAATTCCATAAGCATTATATTGTTGATGGCCTAATTCTCCCCATAAGGTTAAACTTGTTTGATAATGACTGAAAGCAGTATCTAGCTCCCCTTTATCGAAAAAAATATTTCCTATATTGTTGTTGATTGCGGCCATATATTGTTTATGCCCAATTTCCTCTAGGATAGTCAGTGCATCCTGATAATGAGCTAAAGCCCTATTCAGGTCACCTTGGAACATATAAATAATCCCAATATTATTAAGAGTGGCAACAATGTCAAGTTTATTATCCAATCGCTTTCTAATGGCCAAACTTCGTTGATAATATTCCAATGCTTGGTTTAATGCCCCTTGTTTACGATAAATTATGCCTATATTATTCAAAATTGAAGAAATTCCTATTTGATCTTTAATCTCCTGAAATAATGCTAGACTCTTCTGATAATGAGCTAATGACTCTTCCTCCTCTCCCAGTTTCTCTAAAATCTTTCCTTTCACTTTCAATAAATGTGCTTGTTCTTTCGAACAATTCTGATTGGTAAATGACAATGCTTCCTCCAATAACTTCTCCCCATTTGACAGAACTTCCAATCCGTCTGTGAAAGTTCCTAAATAGTATAATACATCAGCATAAACTGTGATAATCCTTATTTTTAAAATACAATTTTCTACATTTATAATTTGAGCATTTAAAGGTTTTATTATCTCTAAAGCTTTCTTATACTTACCTTGATGTATTAAAATTTCTGTTTTCGGTAATTTATACTGAATTTCATCTTCTAGACGATAATTACTCGGTAACTTATCTATGGCTGTATTGATTAGTGATAGAGCGTCGTTATATTCCCCCTCTCTAATCATACGCTCAACCATCTGGATTTCCTCAGTTTGATTTTCTCCCTTTTGTTGTGAGTTCATTATCCCTTTCATCCAGAGTAAGTTATCCTGTTCTTCAGTTTAATATTTATTTTCATAAACAGTTTGCAGAAGTGTATTAATTATTTTTATTTTATCTCTTTAATATTTAGTGACACTGGGTGGATTTTAAGGTTCTTAAAAAGCTCTTTCAAATCTAAGAATTGAGGTCTTTAAGATGATGCCCCCAGGAGACCGTGGAAACGGTAAATAATTGTGATAACTTAAGGATACTATTCCTTATATTTCCTCCTTTTTTTTTCTACAGAACACATCTTTAATCTTACTTATTTCGTCCCAAAATTTCAGGTCTAGTCCATAATAGTGATTTCGTATCAAACCACTCTGATGTTAATTCCTGTCTTACATGAATTCGTTGTACAGGAATGATAGACCATTTAAGAGTATTTTTTATCCAGCTGATTATAGTGGGTGGGAGAACGGTCCACAGATAGTAACTATCTGGAGCAAAATAAATCTCGGCATAAGGAATAACACTTAAGAAGTGCTCTAACTTCGCTAATGGCACAGCTGGAACCTTTACAACATAGATATTTAACGAATAATCATCTATTAAACGCCAAGGAATAAAACCTATACTTAATACCTTTTGTGAATAAAAATAATGTATTAACTCAATGTCATCCCTATTAAGAGAGTTAGGATAGTCTGATGAAGGTATGTTTAATGGAAGACCTGTATAAGCGAATTCAGAAGGTGTTGTACAAAAAAATTTGATAATTTTTTCAGGAGATTGGTGTTCAGAGAATGACCAATTTGAATTGTTAAAATTTGGAATATTAAAGGAACTCTGCTCCAAATTATATACTTCAGGATCTGTAGAACTCAATACTTGTTTAATACTTTGTTTTTTGTTAGCTGATAAGTTCCTCCACCCCTTTTCCTCCTTATAATAATCAAAAGATGTACTCCTTAGTCGATGACTGATTACAGTTAATTCTTTTCGTTTGACTAATCTACTCTGTTCATACCGTTGAAAAAGATCCTTAAGAAGATTAATATCGTTATTGGGAATAGTGAAAATACCAATATATTCACTGTTTGAATTCAAAACTTGAAAAACGTTACTATAGGTTAAAACTGTGTTATTCGGATTATTAAGGTCAATTAGATCAATTAATGATGTGTTATCAATTAATTCAAAATGAAATACTACTTGACTTAATCCAAAGGCTGGAAAATGAAAATGAATCCACCATCTGCCCTCAATTAATGTATAAAAACGAGAAATTTCTATTTCCTTTTTTAATCGTCTGGGAATATCTTCTTTTTTTCCAAATTCTGTTTTAATATAATTAGAATTTAAAGATGTTAATCCTTCTGATTTTAGAAGAGAATATGTATATTGTAACAGTCGATATTCATCAGAGGATAATGGTGAGTACAGACTTCTTGTCGCCTGGAGTGTTTCCTCATACTTCAAGCTAATTAATGGTTCTATTCGCCTAATAAGTTGAAAAAGGGGCCGAAGCTGCTGTAAAAGTGAGTTGTAAAACTCCAAGGGGTAGAATCGTGCAATACTTAAGTGATATACTGCGTTCTCTGCGATTACTACAGTTAATCCGAGAAAGGGTAAGTCGTAGTATTGTTTTCTATTTCTCGTTTTAGTGATAAATTCCGTAAAGCGTGCTAATAGTACATTTCGACGGTTATCTGCCTCCTCATAAAATTTTATTACATTTAAAAACTCAGCTATTAATTGCTGATCCTCTAGTGAATATTTTTCAACAAACTTGGGAAATTGGAGTAAGATAGTGTTGAGGCTTTTCTTCAAATTCTCTATCTTACTCATAATTGAAATTATCTAATAATTCTTTTAAAAGAGTTCTGGACATGAGGATTCATCCATTCTCAATTTAGCAGAACAACAACTCTCAGAGATAACCTCAGCACTATAATGAATTTAGATTGAGTTTCTCAAGATTGAAGAAAATACACAACTATAATGAATGCTTAAGTCTAAATATTCCTAATTTGTTCAGACCAAAAGAATTACTAAGAATTATCGAAAAGTCGTAAATAAGTAATTTAGCGAATGTAAAAAGCGTTTTTTACCGCGTAACGTGGGTAGTTCAATAAAAATGCCGTGCTCTTTTAACTTTCCGATTTTACTCAGATAATTTCACGGGCCCATTAATTTTGCACCCCTTCACCTCCACTGGAATGGGATCAGCGTTGATTTCCTCTACTGAGATAACCGAAAATGACAAATATGTCACTTAAATTGAATTTCACTGATTTCACTTTCTTTTAATTCCTTGTAACATGGAGATTTTCTAGGAATTCTAGTAGAAGAGATAGGATTCAGAATTAATTGTAGTTTTCCCTTACTTTCACCTAGAATGATAGTCAAGTTCTACTATAGATTATTCTGAAAACGAATATTATCTTTTCCTACGATAGATGACAATTACGAAAGCGATTACTCCGAGAATTTCCGCGAATCCTACAAAACTCGAGATATCTGGGATAGTCGTGGTATTAGTTGAAGTATTTGAATCATCAGTTGTCAGCTCTGATGTTGTTGTATTTTCCAATGTCGGTTCTGTTGTTGATTCTGAAGTTTCTTCCATTGTTGTTGGGATTTCAGTTGAGGTAGGGGGAATAGTTGTTATTGGGGGCAATGTCGCAGTAATGGCAATAAGTTCCATTTCCATTGTAATTGTTTGATCTGCTGCTGTCCTCTTTTGGTATAAGCTCATCAACCATCCAGAACGACTGTCGTAAACATACTCTGAGTACATGGTATCTCCGAGTTCAGGATAATCATAAGCTGTTTGTTTCATGTAAAGAAAATATTCGAAGTAAGAGATATTCCAATCTGGAGTGGTACTGAAAGCCTCCTGAATCAGTGTTTGGTTGTTTGTTGTAACAAATAATGGAATTCTAATTTCGAGTCTGGAAACTGAATAATTTCCTTCCATATGAATAGTACCATTAGGTGAATAGATGATCTCGTCAAATATGTACTGGTCAGGTTGTACGTCGATCAATGTATAATTCATTCTATCTTCTACATTGTATGGTAATTCAGTAGGATTTAATTTAGTGAATTCCAAACACATTGAATTTCCAATTAACATTCCGATATCAAAATGGTTAGAATCTACCGTATAAACAAAACTGCCAGGAATTTCTATCATGGGACTGGTTCCCACAGAAACTTGAGTCGTTGAGATAGTTAACCCGAATAATAATATAACAAATGCAATACTAAGCGTAAAACTTTTAGTTCGATTTTTCATGATTTTTATCCCTCATTAGTTTTTCTAATAATTTATAGGTTACGGACTATAAATTCTTTACTAAATCGAAATCTCCTCGTAAAAGAAATTTAGGCATATATATCTCTTGATTACTTCATTCGATATGAAGCTCATAGGATACAAAAAAATAAAGGGTGTGGTCTATTACTAAAGTCCAAGATTCATTTTTGTGGACTTGTGATATTTCTAAAGAGTAGGGCGATAGTAAGAATTTGATCGATATCTTTGCATAAAGGGGTAGGAATAGAGGAAAATATTAACGGATTGAACACGATCTTTGTTAATAGAAATTTTAGAATTGAGATGAGTTTTAATTTTCGCTTGAGTTTTGGGTTTAGGGGAGCCTTTGATTATTTTTCGCTCTTTTTTTTCTATACTTTTCATTCTATTGTTGGCTTTCTTTACCTCCACGTTATTCTGGTTCAAAGGTCTATATATACGTATCCTTCCTAACATCCTCCTTGATATTATTTATTTCTGTGAAATATTAATTTGTTGGTGTGCTCCTCCTGCTTTTGATGCGGCTTGTTAGAGAAATTAGCAGAATTTTTTAACGGAAAATATATATTAACAATGATTTCAGCTAGATCAAGATGGAAATCAGCAAAGACCTGAAAGACGAATTAATAACTGAATTAACGAAAGTATTTCCTTCCTCAGAAACATCAACTGTTGACAAATTTCATAAATTACAGGGAGCGGATACAGAAACCTTTAGTTTTTCTTTTAACACCAATAATCATACTATTCCTCTCATCTTACGAGTGTATAGACGAAACTCTAACCGTGCAAAGATCGAATTTAGCATATTGAGTGCTCTAAAATCTAGGGGAATTTCCGTTCCAAGTCCCTATCTTTGGAAAAAAAACTCCGAGACACTCTCTCGAAGTTTCTTAATAATGGAACAGATCCCAGGAAAGTTACTCTCGGATTATATTTTCCACTCTAACTCAGATAAGCTAAAGATGGAAGGAATTACCATGTTTATTCGAGAGATGGTTCATATTCATAATTATGATTGGAGGAATGAATTAAATAATTCCTTCTCCTTTAACATCCTTGATATTAAGTCCAATCCGTATGTATATGTATATAATCTCATTAGCTTTCCTAAAAGAATGACCTCTCTCCATAACATTAACGATTTAAAACCATTGATAGATTGGTTAGATGATAATAAGGTTAAAACTGAGAATTTATCATTATTGCACGGAGATTATCACATGAATAATGTGATTATAACTCCACAGAAAAAGCTCGTAGTCATTGATTGGGCAGATATTAAACTTGGTGATTTCCGTCATGATTTAGCCTTTGCGATTGTAGCTACATCGTCTGCAGGAACAGATGTTCAAGAGACGTTTGTAGACTTATATCAAACTTATTCGGATTTACAAGTAACCAATATTGAATATTTCCTGATTTTATCAATTTTACATAATCTTTTACGGTGTTATAGTGCATTACTTAATCCCCAGATTACGGGGGAAACAGAAATCACAAAAAAAATGTTTCTAACTACTTATCGTTCTTATACTACTTATCTAGCAAAAATTGTAAAGAATATTACAGGTCTACGTCTTCCAATTCTTGAGGAAGCACTCTCCTAAGTTTACGCGAAAAATATACAATATATTATGACTTGACTTTTAGATGTCTTTTCTTAGATAAGTAGAATAGTGCTATGAATGAGATAAACATCACTGCGTCGAATCGAAAAGCTGGAGTTGATGTATCCAAGGAGGAAACTGTTGATTCAGTTGTTGTTTCTAAGCTTGTGGTTGTTGAAGACTCTTGTGTTTCACTAATTGTAAAGTAGACTTCGGCAGACGCAAAATTATTCATTGTGTCGTTCCCATACACCTTTAGGAAATAGTTTCCATCACTAAGAGAAAGGTGTTTCGTTAATGAGTGAACAGATACATTGGGGCCATTATTTAATGAATACCCAACCCATGTAAGAGACTCATTTGAATCGAGTGATAGGATAAGTGTTGATTTGTCATACGATCGATTTTCTGGGGAGACAATTGTGAGTTCAGGTTTCCCCTGATCATAAGGTAGAAGATAATTCTTCATTATCAAATGTATATACGTATTATCAATGGTGGAATTATGAATTGATTCAAGATAAGTTCCGTATGCAAAAAGCGGAACATTTGCCTTTGTATGGCCCCCTGTATCCCAAGAAAGAGCGATCTCACGTGTTCGATTAATTCTTAACTCTTCATTCAACTCATCGGTATTATTTTCATTGGGAAGAGGAGTCTTAAACATTTCTGAGGAAATAACCAATCCTCCTGTTTCATGGTCAGCTGTAACTATTAGGATCGTATTATTATGGCTTTCTACGTAATTAATAGCCTTCTTTACTGCTTTATCAAACTCAATTGTCTCTAGCGCAGTGTTCTTTGCTTCGGTTACATGACTAGCCCAATCAATTTGTCCTCCTTCCACTAGTAAGAAGAACCCATTATCGTTATGGGAAAGGATTTCTATCGATTTTTCTGTCATTTCAGCTAGGGATGGAACTAGTTCCCGATCTCGATCCTGCTCATATGGGTATGCACTATTTGTAAAGAGACCAAAGATTTTCTCGGCAGAACTTGTTAAGAGTTCAGATCGATTTTCCAAAATTGTATATCCTTGGGTTTGAAGAGTGTCTAATTGGGAAAGGAACTTATTTTTTCCCCCACCCATAATTGTATCAAGACCACTCGGAATCAGCTGTTGTCCAATTTCGTATTCATTATCACGACTTAACGTATGAGCATAAAAGGCCGCAGGAGTTGCGTGGGTAACTTCAGTTGTGGTGATGATGCCTGTCGATTTATTTAATTGTTCAGAAAGTTCCAATATTGTTACTAAATCGACACCCGCTAAACTTTGTGAGATTATACTATTATGAGTTTTGTAACCCGTGGCCATAGCGGTTGCACTGGCTGCACTGTCAGTTATTGCATTCAATATATTATGAGTTGTTACTTTTCCTTTGATAGGAAGTTCCTGCATATTTAATGATCCATTAACTCCTTTTTCAACCCATTGTGCTAGTTCTACGTGTTCAAATCCCATCCCATCACCAATCATCAAGATTATTGAGACTCCATTACTGCTTGAATGACTGGTAGTAATATTCATTCCTAATTCTGTACTGGATACGACTGGAATTATTCTTAAGTTCAATAATAACAGACTTAATCCAAGGATCTTAAATTTCAAACTTTTTTGATATCCCAATCGGCTATTCCTCTTATATTCGTTTAGAAAGTAGAAAAGTTCACTTCTCGTTTTAAGTCTCTTCCTAGGCAATTAAATTTTTATCTTTGATAGATTCGACCTCATATCATTCCTTACATTCCTAGTTCATGCATTATAGAGGTAGAGAAGAAATGAATGAATTCCAACCTAAAATGCTTCTCAGTCCTTCTACTTATGGGTATCCAGTGGAAAACATCATTATGAGAGAAACTCCCTTTTCTTGGGTTTTTTTGAGTGGAGATTTCGCTTATAAGGTGAAAAAACCCATTAAATTCGGTGAAATATTAGATTTCACCACTCTCGAATTACGAAAAGAATTCTGTGAACAGGAAATATTGTTAAATTCCCGATTTTCTCCTGAGTTGTATATAGATACATTTACAATAGATAATACAGGTAAGATTGATGGATTTGGGACGATTATTGAGTATGGCGTAAAAATGAAACGCTTAGACGAAGCTTATCTCCTAGTTAACCTATTAAAGGAAAAAAAGGTGACAAAAGAATCTGTAGCTGTAGTTGCTGAAACCCTTGCAAATTTTCATGATGAAACTACAAAAGTTCCTGAATATGGTGGTTTGAAATATATCGGGGAGAAGTGGGACGAGAATTTTAGGACAACAGCTTCTTTCTATCCAGCAGATAAAACATTTCGTGAAAAGGTGACCTGTTTTTTACGAGGAAATCGAGGATTATTTCGTGAGCGGATGAATGAAAATCGGATAACCGATAATCATGGTGATTTCCAAGCTAGAAATATCTGTTTACCTCCTGATTCAAAAATTGTGATTTTTGATTGTATAGAATTCAATTCGCTCCTTCGATATGGAGATGTAGCTGAGGATGTTGGATTCCTTTCGATGGATCTCGATTTTTGGGGAGAAAAAGATCTATCAGATTACTTTGTAGAGATGTATATTGAGTTTAGTGGAGATGATCTCATACTTGAGAATATAGACTTCTTTAAATGTTACCGTGCATTTGTTCGTGGTAAAGTTTATGGATTTCAGGCGATTCAAGAGAAGGACAATCAGAAAAAAGAAGATTTATTCTTACTTTCTAAGAAATACTTCACTCTCGCACATGAATATTCAGATCATTGGTAAATTTAGTAGAATACAGATCTGTCAAAAAAAAAGAGGAAGGGGAATCCTGGTTTATTTAATGAATAATACATTGAGCAGAATAAACTGTCCCAATGATTCCTTCAAAAATCCCCATGATTCGCATTCCTTGAAATCCATCACTTCCCTTGCAGACAAACATCCCTGTTACATAAAAATCGTTTATCTTCAGAACAAGGGTCCCCTCAAAGCTCACATATTCCCCATTATACCACCCTGTAAAACTAAAGGCACCCCAACCCACGCTGTTCATAGTTGTAGGTGCATTTAGATCATCAAAAAGATTCAAATTCCCCAGGTAACTAACCGTTCCGTAGAAATCTGCCGTATCACTCCAAGCCTCACCGATATGACCAACATTTCGAAGATGCCATACTTTCCCTGATTGCCATGGCTCAGGGTCTCCCATATCTGTAGGAACTAGCGTGTATACGAAACTAAGCCTTGTATGTGAAGATTTCGCTTGTACTATCATTGTTCCTGCCAAAAAGGTGCTTACCAATAATGTAAGTCCTATAATAGCTGAAAATTTCTTTGTTTTATTCATTTTTTGTCCTCAATATGTATAGTTTATCATTTCAACCCCTATACATGTTCTAATTAAGAAAATAAAGATATTTTTAAACGTTTCTAGGTTTTCTGTCGTTCTAACGTTGGTACACAATGAACTAACCTGTTCTATGGTTAGTACATCTTGACAAGGCCATTTGAAGGTTAAAAGAAATGTCACATCAATACGTTTAGCTGAACCTTTAGTCATTTAGATTTGAAAAATAGAAATATATCCTCTTCAATGCATTTTCAGATCTCTAATTCTCTTTGATTCCAAAACAAAAACTAAAATTCCAAGAACCATTGAAATAAAAAATAAAATACTACCTGGATGCTGTATAAAGTCATCTCCCATGACCAATGCAAGCAAAAAAAACAGAGATAAACCTAAAATACATAAACATAAGTAAATCGTGAAACGGGGAATAATTCGATAACCAAATCGGATATAAAAGCCTAGGATACCGGTCCTTACTTCCTCAGTAATATAATATTTCTCACCCACTTCGTCTTTAGCTACAATTCCTGCTTCAATTAATTTATTCAGTTGATAAGATACAATTCCAGGCGATGAAAAATCAAGGAGACGCTGGATTTCCCGAACCCCTGTTTTACCATGTGTAAGAAGGCACCAGTACACTTGAAGAGTCTTTCCTTTTAATAAATCTTCATGTAACGTTTTTTGTGATTCTTTTGACATGGTTGGTGATCCTGAGTCTAGAATATTTTGAATGAAGGTTGCAGATCCATAATGAGATGATAATGAGAATATTGGAGGATTCGAATTATCATTCTCTTGGAGTGGAGAGTTCATTTTAATCGATATTCCTCCTTAAAATACCTTGTGAATTTTCTATTAGCAAGAATACTCACTGCTGCAATTGTTACAAGAACTCCTACGGCTATAGTTATTCCTGGTAGAAACCTGTAGGTAATCACATGCAGAAATTCCTCAATTTTCTCTCCCAAGCGGATTATCGAATCACCACGTAACTCTATCTCGATATATTGGAACAGGATATTTCTTTCAACCATTTGAGTATTCTTCCATACCTGACTATTGCTATCCCACTTATTTAGATGAAGTTCATCGGGAAGGAATCCTTGAAGTTCGTCTGAGTCATAGAAACAACGAAGCCTGTATTTACTTGTTTGATTTGAGACGAGAATTTTGTAGAATTTCCCTGTTTCTGTTGATTCATGCAGAAATGTCTGTAGTTCGTGACTAAGCTCAATCGAAACTGTTAATGTATCCTCGGTGGTTATTAATCCATCTGTTGATGGAAAAAAAACTGATTCTCTGTCAATTATTGCTCTCTCAACTAGTGGTTGAAATGTCTCAGTAAAACTGGTATAATTGAAGTAAATTCCCCAGTATGGAATAGGATCGAACCAAACGTAAGATGAGACTTCTTTTGTCTTTAAACAGCCATAATCGAATTCATTCAGAAGAATATGGGGTGCGTAATTTATGAGTATCTGTTTTATTCTGTTTAGATAACTTTGTCTTTCCTGTCCTATCCCCAGGGGAGTTCGATAGGCGAGTGCAATATAATAATCTAAATCAGGGTCGGAAATTCCACAAGTATTCTCGGTTCCATCTGAATGGAACATTAAATAGGCACTATAGATCCAATCCCACTCAAAAGAATATCCAGCAATATAAATATCGTATGTACCAGCATAGTATACTTCCCACCAATTTGTTGGAGTTAGGGGTTTATAGGTACAATTTATACCAATTGCGTCAAGATAGGGACGTAAGAATAAAATATGGGATTCCATCCATGGAAGACCTGTAATTTCCAAGGAGAATCGATAACCATCCATTCCTTCAGGATATCCAGCTTCATCCAACAACTGGTTTGCATACGAAAGATCATATGGATATAAAGGCCGTGAGAAATTACTCGGTAAGGAGTTGTCTAAAATAAAATCGTGTGTGTAATAAAATTTCCTATATTTATCAGTACTAAAGTACTTCTGATGCTCTTCTTTATCAATTGCATAATTCAGGGCTAGACGTACTTTCTCATTAGATAATTCAACACGATTATGATTTAGAAGAGCATAATCTAACCCTCTGGGAAGTGGGTAATATTGCCAATAATTTTCGTTTAATTCTGAGGAATTCATTACAGATGATAAGTAAGGGGCGGTATCCCCCTTTTCTGCAATTATAGCTTCAACAGCAGACTCGCGATCAAAGTATAAATGATACTGAAGGTTCTTAAAAGGAGGTAATCCTCGGAAATAATTCTCAAAACGAGTGAAAGAATAGTTATAAAATTCCTCTTCAGCAGTTACGCCCTGAAAAACATAAGGACCGCTTCCCATGGGCCAATCATAATCTACTTCTTCTACTGTACTAGTATTAGCAGGACCCAGGAGTGATTCTATTCTAATTCTTGAAGCAATTGACATGATGAAAGGTGAAAATGGTTCAAAGAAATTTATTCGAATTGAGTATTCACTCAGTATTTCTACAGAGTCAAGAGGTGTAGTATAGAATTCCTGTAACCCACCTTCACGATGAAATCTTGAATTGTTTTCATTAAGGATTGCATTAAAAGTTCTCTCTACAGCACTAGCATTTAGAATTGATCCATCATGACAATAAATATTTTCATGAAGATAGAATGTGTAATGCATACTGTCACTGGTAACAAACCATTGTCTTGCTAAAGACGGATGTACTTCCCCGGTCGTCGGATTTACTTCTACAAGCGTATCAAATGGGAGTGAAAGAATGTTGTGAATATCACGCATAGGGTGGAAAATTGGTACCCTGTTCCTTCCAATAACAAGATTAATCATTGTAATTGATTCAGGTGGGTTTTCACTTGAATCTCCCCCATAATCAATAACCTGAATTTTTTGATTTGAAGAAGTAGGTAGCGTTAACAAAATTGGAGTATAAGATGAATTTAGAAATGAAAGTAGAAATAAGTTTATTAGAAGCAATAAAAAGACATTTCGTTTTATCATTTCATATTTATCCTTTGATTCCACTGTTAATCGTTGTAGATATATCATTTTTTCCTTACAAACACTGGATTTAAACCTTTCTATCGCTCTGAGGTGTTCTAACACCCTATAAACCTGTACTAACTTTAGAACACAGATGTACATGGGTAAATTTAGGTTACTCTCCATCCTTTGGTTGATACTTCTTTCAATAGAATTTTATTTATTTTAGTCTAGAAAGTTTTATTCGCTTTATTCTAAGAAGTAATCAATTGAACGTCTCAAAATGTATCAATTGGGTACTACTTCCCGAGTAGACGAATGGATTTTTAATCCTGAGAGTAAAATAGTATTTATTCCGACTCACATCAAAATCAATCACATTTGAGAAACATAAAAGTTAGATTTTGGTGTTCCTTTATCATACGTAATATTGTAAGCTTAATTGAAACCGATTTAAGAAATAGAAATAAGAATTATTTCTTCTATGGATGTCGTATGCAATGGAAACTCAACTAGATAAGCTTTTTGAAGCAACCCCTAAACCAGTTATCTGGATTGAAGGGATAATTGGGTGTGGTAAGACTACATTGACCAAAGCTATTTCCAGAAAACTAGATTTTCGTGCTATATATGAACCTGTAAATTTAGAATTACTAGAAATGTTTTACAAAGATCAGGACCGCTGGGCGTTTGCCATGCAGATAGATCTTCTCCATCGCCGGTATGCATTACAAAAACTGGGTTCTTTTGAATCTATTACAGGAAAGGGAGTAGTTATTGATAGAGGACTTCCAGGTGATCGTGTTTTTGCTAAGATGTTGTATAACGCAGGAAAAATGGATAAAATTGAATGGGCTATTTACGAACGAGCGTATTCAGTTATGACCAATTCACTCATCCCTCCCAGTGTTATTATTTTTATGGAAGTATCTCCAGAAATTGCCCAACACCGAATTAAGAATAGAGATCGGAAAGCTGAACGTGGAGATCTTATTCCTCTGGCTTATCTTCAAGAATTAGAACAGGGCTATTTGGAGTTGTTATCCGAAATCGAATCGGCCTATCCAGCATGGAGTCGCGGAATGAAAGTAATCCGCCTTCCTTTTAATAACACAGAAGAATCCGAAGAATCCATACAAAAAGTTTTAGGGATAATTAGGGATTTACTCTAGATGATACACATCAATATTGAGTTTAAGGCTCATTGCAGGAATTCCAAGGAGATCCGGTCGATCTTATTATCGAAAGATCCATTTTTTAAGGGAAAAGATCACCAAATTGACACCTACTTCAAAGTGCAATCTGGACGCTTAAAGCTTCGGGAAGGAAATATTGAAAATGCATTGATTCATTATGAAAGGCCTAATGTGGCAAATGCTAAGCAATCGACAGTAATTCTTCATCATCCTGAAGCAGATAACACTTCTTCATTAAAAGAAATCTTGATAAAAACCTTAGGTGTGTTAACAATTGTCGATAAAGAGCGTGAAATCTTTTTTATTGATAATGTCAAATTTCATATTGATACTGTGAAGAATCTTGGAAATTTCGTCGAAGTAGAAGCAATTGATAGTGATGGATCAATTGGTACTGCAAAATTACAGGAACAATGTGATTATTATCAACAGTTATTCCAAATCCCTGCAGAAGACTTGATTGATATTTCTTATTCTGATATGATACTGAGGCAATAAAGTTTGAATATTATCGTATAAGAAAATGGCCTGGAAGGAAAGAGAATATCTAATGCCGTTTCTTAAAGTAAATCCACCTTTGATTGATTATCAAAAGTATGTGGCTGAACTAGAACAGGAGAGAGACTTTAAAGATCAATCAGTCATTGACAAATGCTTACTACTCGGAGAAGAGGTAGGAGAATTATTTAAAGCTGTACGTAAGAAAGAAGGATTAAATATTGACCTGAATTCGAATACATCTCAAATATCTTACGAATTAGTGGATGTTTTTATTTTCCTATGCGCAATTGCTAATCGGTATGGTATCGATTTGGAAGAGGCATTTCGAGAAAAAGAAGAAATTAATAAAAAGCGCAATTGGACAAAAGAATAATCTCATCGTCGTCAAATCATCCTTTTACGTCATTCTTTCTTAATGAAACTGTTATCTTAGGACTATCCTAGGAGGTTAGAAATTCTTAGGAGCTTATAATTCAGGTACAAAAATCAATTCTATGATGCCACCAAGAACAGAACCCTCGAACAAATAATCTGAGAGTACGTCATAGAAGAGTCGGAATCATTGCAAGCTAGGCCTACCTCATTTCATTTCGAATTCGTACCTGAAAAAACTGATCATTCTTGCATTAATATTCTAAGAAACGTACATCATACTTTTACTTTAGAATATGCAATATTTGAACCCAAAACGGTTCACATATGCATGCATGTTAAACCTAAGAGACGTTTTTTCAAAGAGAATACCCAATCTGCAATAGCGACACTTCAACAATTTGTAACTTCTCTTGGACTCCATTCAGATTTTTTGGAACCAAGTAGAGATCCGATACCCAAGCTTTTGAGTATGATTGAATCAAAATTTTTTCTCGATCCTGAAGAACCGTGTCTTCACAGTGGAGGTTTACTCGGTCTGGAGTTAGATTCCATCCCCTCTACAACACACGTAAATTTTATGAATGGATTACTTGAAATCATTACTGAAGATCCCACTTTTGCCCTTTTTCAGATTAATTTCATCTCTGAAAAAATTCCTAACGAATTCCGTTCCCAAGAAGAGAATAACAATAGAAACCAAGTCAGATTTAATATTCACGAAGGAAAAGTTGAACATCGCTTTCAACCTTATAGTATGAATCTTATGGAAGAATCTGGCTGTTTTAATCTAGCGATTCGATTTTTAGCAGTCGAACGTACAGAGGAGCAGCTTAAGACTAAGTTGGAACGAGTCGCTGTCTTTTTAAAGGCCCATGGAATCAAGACACGAAAATATCCTGCTTTTTTACGATCTTTCAATCGATTTAAAGCACATGTTAGAAACCGTTCAATTCAACCATCTCTTCTCACAGATGGTTTTACACTCATGAGATTTCTATCATTTCCTACCAATCAGTACTCGCTTTTTGGCTATCAAATCGTTCCTCATAAGGAAAAATACAGAGTATCTTCTCCAGCATCTCATCTTGATACAGATGAAACTATTAAAATTGGTATACCAATTATGAGTGGAAAAACATCATCTTCTCCTATGATTCTTTCAGGGAAAGATTTATCACGACACATGGGGGTATTCGGGATGACAGGAGAAGGGAAAAGTAGATTTATCTTCAATTTAATTCAAGAATTTCATCAAAATCAAGTGAAATTCCTAATTATCGATCCTAAAGGTGAATATATATACCCCGTACATACATTTTGTCAGGATTTTATCTATATTAAACTTGGATCTAATTCGTTTCCTTGGGGAATCAATATCTTTGACATTCCATTAGATCCCCGGGGTGAACCATTAATATCCCCAGAAGATCATATTCAATTTGTGGTTTCATTACTTGAGAATATAGTTGATGATACTGATTCTTTATCTCCTCAGATGAGACGGTTAATCCAATTAGCAACAATTCAGACTATCAAAGAAAAAGGTGACTTCAAACTATTTCTGCAATGGTTAAATAAACCTAATGCCCTTGGTCTTAAAGGTGCATATTTAGAAAACACCTCTGCGGGCACTATCAATCGTATTACAAAATTATTATTTGGGAATACAGGAAGATGCTTTACCGTAACTTCTAGTACTTTTGATATTTCTCAATTTCTTTCTCATAATATCATCTTGGATTTATCATCATTTGAAGCAATGGAGGATATTAGAGGCCGTCAATTACTCCTGGAAGTAATATTCCAGTATCTTTACTATTACATTCGAAAATTTCGGCCTCCTTTCAAGGAGGAAAAACTACCTCAGAATGTAATTATCCTGGACGAAATTAACAAGCTTTTACCACAAACACCCTTTAAGCATTCAACCCCTAAATCAATAATTGGTCGAGGACCATGGACATTACGAGCATATGATGTGTCAATGGTTTTTATAGGAACAGACCCAATAATAGATCTGCCCATGCTGACGAATGCGGGTGTTCTTACAATGTTTTATTCGAAATTTGATCCATATAAAATTGCGAATTTATTAGGAGTTACAAAAGAGACTTATGATCAAATGAGTTCCCTATTAAAAGCAAAACCTGATGAACGACGGTGTTTGATATCAGTTAATAAGAATGTGACACTAATAAAAACTGACCAATTCGAGCTAAATTCCTCAAGTTCTTCTATCTTTGAAATGCTCAAAAATAAGCCTGTTCAGATCCGTCTTAGAGAAAGTTATGCTGAAAACTATTATCAACCTACTTTCGACTAATTCAATAATTTCTGAATTCTCAAACCATTACCGCAGCGATTGTTGGAGGATCGTCTGAAGATATGGTAATTAAACCCTTACTTACGAGGTCTTCAAGCATCTGTCTCAATTTAAGTGGATGTGCCCCTACAGACATGGCTAATGTCGGAAGATCGAGGACACCTCCTAAATTCAATAAAATGAGGATTGAAGCGTATAACGGGTGAGTGGATAGTAATCGTTGTGTATAATCAAGCAGTACATTCTTCTCAAGACGTTCAGTAATTGCTTTTTTCAATTCGGATTTAGCATCTGAAAGTTCTTCTTCAGCAAGAGTCAGAGCTTCTTCCAATCGATCTACAGTAATTCTATGTTGTCGTGTGGTTTCCTCTAATCGATGACTTTGTGTGTCTAATTTTGTTTTCATTTCTTCCAGATCAATCTTCATTTCTTGACGGATTTCCTTTGTCCGAGACTGAATTCCTTCTTCAAGCATCCGCTGATAATAGTTTTCTTGAATTTGGTAAGTTTCCGCTACGGAAGCTAATGCTTCTTGGATATCCTTCTCATGAATCAGCTCGTTTTCTTTCAATTTGTTGATTAAGGCTTCTTTCATTTCAAGTTCAGTGATCAATTCCTTAGATTGAGTTTGATGAACTTCAAGCTCTTTTTGTTGATTTTCGAGCTGCGATCGAACACGCTTGACATCAGCGTCTAATGTGGTCATTTTATCCGTTTTTTCAGCAAGCTGAGAAAGGATTCCAGTCCTTTCGTCTTCTAGTTGCTTTAGCTCAGAATTTTTTTCTTTGATTAGAATCTTAAATTCTTGATTTGATTCTCGCAGATTCTCTAATTCTTCTTTCTGTTCAGGTGATAATTCATCTTGGACAATAAAACCACCTTCAGATAATCCCTCCTTGAATCGACCCAATGATTTGATGGTTATCCGCGTTAATTCACTATCCACAATACGAGCTGTCTCTTTACGAATAGTCTTGACTAATTTGTCAATATCTTGATAACTGAAGTGCGGAAGTCCCTGAGAGAGTAGTGTACTTTTCGTACCTGAGACCACTACGCCAATCTCTTGTTGAGAAACCTTTCGGTCTTTAGCCATTTCGTTAATAAATTCTAGTCCAAATTCTTTTAGTGATCTTAATGTCATTTTTTATTTCCTCAAATGACCTTGAATTTTTATGTGAATAATCAAATGAGTTGTATATTTCTAGCAATATTTAAGTTTGTAGGAGAAACTTTCTTCGATTTATTGCACTATTAAATTTCGCAAAGCTGATAACTATTCCTATGATCCCCATAGAGTTTGTAATTCTGGAATTAGAGTAACTGTAATCAATGTGATTATACCTTGGATTAAAATTGCGGTGAATAGTGCGAAGAAAATGCTCAATAATGTTCCCAACAAATAATATTCAGCAAATTCACGCTCTTTTAATTGTTCAAATCTAGCCATTGATTTAGCAACGAATACAAAAGAAATTGTACCAAATTCTCCCATCAATGCCAATGTTAGAATAATTGCTCTTTCGATTTGCCCAATCTTTCTTCCTGCTCCTGAAAGACCCATTGGTTTTTTGGTTGAATCTTTATCTTTATAGGGTGATAAGAGACGACCTACAAATACTGCCCCCCCAAAAATTGCCCAAATGTAAGCGCATAAGTAAAGCAATACAAGAATTACAAATAAATCCCATTGAAACAATTAATAGCCTCCTAGGATCAACTCTCTAAATAGGTTAAATTATTTAATGTTTCTATTGCTAATGAGATTTCCTCCCAATGGGCACTAGAAAGGATATTTGAAACAGCTTGTTTAGTAATTTTCAGTTTATTATCTGTTTTAACTGTTTTTCCTATCTTTTCATATGTTAAACCTTGTTTTCGAAGTGCAATTACCTGTTTTTGCCTTTCTGTCAATCCTGATTTTAAGATAGTTAAAAGAGTTAATAAGGAATTTGTCAATTGGTCAAATGATTTGTTTTCTGATTGTATCCAAACTGTACGACGATTTTCACTTGCAATCTTCAAAGCCGCTCGTGATCTGTGAAAAGCTGGACCATCCATTTCCATTGATATCTTAGAGAATTTAGTGCTAATCGTTCCTATTCCTAAACCACAACGAAATTTAAATGAAAGGTCATCTTCTAAACGCTCAAAAACTTGGTTAAAATATTTCAACTCTTTTAGTACCCCTTGAAATGAATCTCCCCATACTATGATTAGGGGAGAAAGTAGTTTTTCTGAATAATCAACATTAATTTGATTAATTACTGCTTTTAATTCTTCTTGAACCGCAAGTCGATTAGTGATCTCTTTTGAATGTACGATATCACAAGTTAACACATAATACAACATTGTATCTTCACTACTCGGATGTTTTTCAATATCTACAAATTGGTTTGTTGACAAGTCAACTATCTTAACTTGTCAAATGACTTGTTAACTTTTAAAGCTTGTCATACAAAAAGTCAATATTTTGAAGTTGATATCGGACAAGTCAATTGAAATTATCGATTGCTGAGGGGGGACTTACAGAATTTACAGGTCGCTTCTTCTCCCTCAATAATCTGATTCGTGTTGTTACAGTTGTGACAGTGCATGAATACCTTTTTTTCTGCAAAAAAGCCAAATGTACCTTTCCCCGCCAATATAGTTTTATCTGCCTGTTCCTTCATCTTTCTGAATAGAGGGTTGGATAAATCTTCAAGACTAGTAATAACGCTTTGGCGGTCGGAGTGTTGTTTTTTGAAAGTTGTTTTTTCTTGAAAATATGCTTTCCGTTCAGCGGGGGACATTTTTTCAAGTCGTTGTAGCTCTTTGATTCTAAGAGTATATTTATTTCGTTGTTCTAATGATAGAGAATTCAGTGTTTGTGAAGAAAAAGCTGATAACTCCTCTAAAGTTAGCTCGGAAAAATTGATATGTGAAGTAGTTGCTGATGGAGTAAGTTGTTGTGTTGGGGAACGTATGGCTCCTGGAGGTGGTGGCGGGGGTGGGGGATTGATCACTTTAAAACTTGAGGGAGAGGAAGGGGAGTGTGTACTACTTGTAAGCTGTGTAAGATTAGAAGTAATACTGTCTCGGACTGTACCACTAATTTCTTCGATTACTGTTGATAAATAATCCTCCGAGGTGAATTCTTGTTGCTTGTTTTCCAGAGATTTCATTTGTGTCTCTAATTCACCCAGACGAGAAATTAATTTAACAATTTGCTGTTCAGTCTTGGATTCCTTAAGTTGTTTCTCCACACGATTCAATTCTTCTTGATTATGGCAAGTGAAACAGATTCCAGAGATTAACTCATTGTATATTGATCTTTTACCACAATTTTGACAGACTACAAAAACCTCGTCAAATTTTGAAAAAATGGGCTTGAATTGTTTATTCCTCGTTTTCTTTTTTTTAAGTGATCCTTTTGAATCAGTTGCTGCTAATAATAATCCTGAGCGACTATTACCTGTTTTTAAATGAGATATCACCTTTTCCAAGTTTTCAAATGGACTCTCTAAAATCGTGTTAACTGTTGAGCCTTTTTTTCTCGGAATTTGCCTCCTTTTCTTTGTCATCAGTTATATCTCCAAATTAACCTAATAATTCTGCTCTTTTAACAAAAGACCTTGCAGTTTCGCTCTCAATTGTATTTTCCTCAGATTTCATTGCTTCTACTACGACATTAACAAGATTTTTTGCTAATATTGCGTACTCTGGATTGATGTAGTATTGAATGGCGTTTTCTATGAACTGTGCGGCTGATAGATCTCTTTCTTGGATAACCTCAGTAATTTGAGCAAGATAATCATTAATGACTGAAAGAATGGTTGAATCAACGTTTGTATTACGGCTAGAAGCTGTTGCTTCTAAAATGAAACTGGTAAAAGGTTGAAGAACCCCAAAGGAATCGTAAATTAAAACAGCTTTCTGTTCAATAATATAGTTTTCATGGAACGATTGCCAGTATTCTTTTTCTGGGAGGCCAATGTATCGTTGACGTTGACCTTTTGGTTTTGAAATGTTTACTACCGCAATTGCTTGCTTCTCAACCAATCGTGCTAATGAACCATCAACTTTTCCTCGGCTCCAATTTAATCGATATACCAAATCATTGATAGTAACAGGACGTTCAAATTTTGAGAGTTTGTGGAGTAATTCTTCGTCGGTTTCATCAGCGTTTCCTCGTGGCAAAGTTCTTTTACTCCACAGTAAGTTAAGTTGTGTTGAACCAAATTTGACAATGGGAAATTCTAAAACTTCACATTTTTAGCATTCAAATTTGTCTAAATTTCTTCATTTTTTTACTCCCCATTTTTTTTTTGGAAGTAAAAAATCCTCATTTAGTTCGAATATCTACATGACTATATAACTTTATTTCTAGATTGAGGATTTAAGTCGGGTAATTTACCAATAAGATAGATGTTAAGCGCGCCTATATTTGAAGGTACTTGTTCTATTTTTCTTCTTTCTCTCTTTCCTTAACGGATTCTCCGTTAAAGTGATAATAGCCGTGTCTAAAATGGCAAAAACTATTATACGGATGGATTTCTATTTAAACGTTTGGAAAAAGAATGAACATGATATTAGGCCTGACCAGATCCAGTTTCGTAGAAAGAATAGAAATATTTAGTATTCTTGTGACTCTCGTTCATCTAGGATTAATTAATATAGCTCGAGCTAGATCACTCTTGGATGGACTAAAAATGGAATTTGAGATAGATGGTTGCAAAATCGTCCTATTAGACTTTTTTCAGAAAAAAAAGGCTATTCTTCACAAAGTATTGAGATCTGATGAAGTTCAGACCTTTCTTGAACCATTGACTGATATGACAATAATTTTTTCAGATATACAAAAGTCTACCGAATTAAAGAAATATCTCAAAGCATTGACAATTCCAGAAAATCATCTAAAAGACATACTACAGTTTTTTGATCGGCCGTTCCAATCTTCATTTTCATGGGGATTCCAGGATAAAGAATTTGTCTTCATTCGGTTGGAAGAGAGCACAAAATTATTTCTAAAGAAAAATCGAAAAGGATTAACTGGATTAATCATTCATGAGGTTTTACATGGCGTACAACGACAACGAGGATTAGAGATTCGTCTACACGACTCTTTAGATTTCAGCTTGGATTTCTTTTCTCAATTAGCTGATATAATTCCTCCAGACAAACATAATCGGGAACAGATACTTTCTTTCCTTCAAAAAATTTCCCAAATTGCCTTATTCGCCTTAAAAGACATATTTGTAAATGTTGAACTAATTAAACGAGGATTTGCGGAATGGCTGGTAATTTTCTACCGAGATGAACTGGGATTTGGGGATAATTTTGATATTAAACCTCCTCGTTTCGGCGTTAAGTTTGGTAGAGGTCCTAAGAAGGTTAAAGATCTAGATGCTTTTGCTGAGGCTTTCAATTATACAGTCGCACTGATCCCAATCTGGCTACCCTTCATGGTACTTGAAGCAGATTCTAAAGATTATAAGCCTTCCCGAGCCTTGAAACACTTCGTGTTTGACAAGTATTATATCAATCCGTCATTGATTACACGAGAAATGTGGCATATAGAAAATGTATTCTTAACAAGTTTCTCGTTTTCTAAGAGTTTTCATCGTAAATGGTATGGAGCTATTTTCAACTTGGCTCTTGAATATCTACTTGGGGAAGATTTTTGGTACTATCATCTTTTCAAAGCAGCTGAACTTTTAGAAGAGCTTTACAGTAGTAAAGAAACTGAAGAAAGAAAATACATGGCAATGATTCCAATCCTGAAAGCTTCATACATTTATAAAAAAGAACATCTTCAAGGGATTCAAAAGAAGAATATTGAAGAACTAACCACTAAAATGGAACGATATGAGATCAGTAAAGAAGAAATTCTCGAATTAGAAGAGAGTATTGATGAGACAACTGAACATGCAACTTCTCCCCCACTTATGTTTCAGAATCTCATTAAATTGTCAATTATGATAATTACCCGAGATTTAAGAGAAAGTGTATTTTTAGGGGAGGAATTTAAATTTAAGCTCTTTAGTCGGACAATCCTTTCCCTCCTTCAGGCAATCCACTACCTAGAAGATGAGTGCGATGATGTCTATTATCATGAAGTTCGTTTAAGCGTGAAGAATCTTCTACGCACTGATAATTTATTCAAGAAAAAAAGATGGGCATTATTACTAGAAAATTTTGCTCAGAATACTATCCTCAGAGGTGAAACTGAACCTTTAAAGATTGAAATTGAAGAACTGATTTACAATTATGATTTTTTTGAACTTCCACTGACCAATTTTTTTATCGACCTCGGAATCTCTTTTATTCAGAATATGAAGACCGTAATGAAGACAGTACCAGTTGATGATGAGGAATTTCCATTTTTAACTGCACAGCTGATAAACGTCCAACTAGGAGGAGCGCAACTCCCAGTAGAGGATGAAGAACACCTCAACTTAATGTACGTAAGTAGTCTTATTGCAACCAAAGGCATTCCTTATCAATTGATTCAAGAAATGCTTACAGCTTTCCTTCAAACTAGAATCCCGAAAGAGACAGTAGAAGAGTAAAAACCTAGATAGGTTCTCCACTGATTCTAAACACTTGAAGCTTTCACAGTGGGATTATAATTCTCTAGTAATCAAATCTTTAGAGCTTATAGAATAAAAAGAAGGAAGCGGCACCAGCAGGATTTTCAGTTAAAGACTAAACGTGTTTAACACTTGAACCTGCGACCACTCGGTGTCTGTGTCTCCTTCTGAATGAAAGATATTAATTAACAGCCGAACGCTCTACCTCTTCAGAGATAAAGATCAAATCTTTATCCTAACTGAGCTATGATGCCTTTTTTACCTAGAATGTGGGCCTGGGGGGATTTGAACCCACGAACCATCCGGTTATGAGCCGGACGCTCTAACCATTTCAGAGGATGAAGACGATATACATCCTAGACTGAGCTACAGGCCCAATAGATGTTAATCTGTTTTGTAGCAAGATTGCTTAAGTGACTTGAGATTCTTGGTTATTTATGTATTTAGTACATAAAGCCCATCTTGAAAGACGGTTGGATCTTTACTTCGACGACCTCGTAATCTTGAAGATTCTGCTAATCGAGCAGCAGCTTGTGAAACTAATTCTTTATTAATACCAGTTAAAGTGACTAGATCTCCCTTGACTTTTATATCAACAGATGAATCATATGGAACTTCTATAGGATCTCTTCTTCCATATAAATTCTTTATGAGGACAACAGATTTTTGGACTTCAACTGTAGCAGGAAAGTGAGAAGTAATGATTTGGACTTGGTATGTGTAGAGTTCTTTCACACCCTGGATCATATTTTTAAGATGACCTGCAATAGTACCCACCATTGAAGCTTCTCTTTTTTTGCCGAAATGACTTGTAATAACAAATTTCTTATCTTCAAGCGAGATTTTAACACTTAATCGTGTAAAATCCTTTTCAATTTTACCCTTGGGTCCTTCTATTTCAACCGTATATCCCCCACGAATTTGTTTCATGTCAACCTTTATATCATCGGGGATTTCAACAGTTTTTTCAACAGTAAAATGTGTCATCGGTATGTTCACTCCAAGATTAGTATACGTAAGCTAATAGTCTCCCACCAAGATTTTTATCTGCAGCTTCATGATGTGACATGACTCCTTCCGAAGTTGAAACAACAAGAATTCCCATGTCTCTAGCAGGAAGGAACCTTTTTTCCCACTCTACATAATCATTGACTTTAACTGGATATCTGGGTTTTATAACGCCAATTTTAGTAATTCGGCCTAAGAGCTGAACAGAGATAATCCATAAATCTTCCATAACTTCAAATTCGCCAATGGTTCCGTATTTTTGGATCACACGCAAAACATTCGCAATAATTCTACTAGCAGGTCTAATTGTGACTTCTTTACGACCGAGAACTTCCGCGTTTGCTATTGTGGACATCGCATTAGCTAAGGGGTCATGCATAACCATAATATTCTTCTCTTTTAGGATTGATTCAAATGAAAATGGCTAGTAAGGCCGAATTATTGGATTAGAGAGGCCTACTTTACCTTACCATCCATCTATACCGTCCTTAAACCCACTTGTTAAAGGTTATCGTGAAGTGGAAATAGTAGTTAGACTATCAGAATACGCTGTAAAGGTTTTTCTAATATATTGGATTGTGTAAGCCATCCTATTGGCAAGGATTACTTTTGTTTTCGTTTTATTTTTGCAATTGAACCAATAGTCGTAGCTCGGGGTATGATATCCTCCACCGTAGAGCTTTCATCAGCGATTTCAGTTTTGAGCTCAATATCTAATTCCCGCTCAATCTTGGCGACCACTCTGTCTGTTGGAATAACCCGTTCAGCTTCGATTCGTGCTAATAAAGTCTCTTTTTCCTTTATTAAACCAGCAAACTGAGCTCGTCCATACCCTCGTTCTTTGCGAGCTTCTTGGATCAGGTGTCCATAACCATCCACAAGGATTTTATCATGTAAGAAATCTTTCTTTGGAGGTTTTCGGATAACAGGTTTTGCCTTAGCTCGAGGTTGAGCTTGGTGTTTTTTGTATCTTGCTCGTTGGTCAGATTTTGGACGTTTTATTACAGGTTTTCCAAATTTCGCGCATTTTGGACACGCATAAAGTTCTACATGGTCAATTTCAACAAGTGAAAGAAAACCTTCAGACCCACACATTTCACATTGCTGTATTTTACTCAAAAATAAGACTTCCTCAACATATAAAATAAATTCCTGACTTCTATTTAACCTCTTAGCTAAAAATATTAAAATTCGGCCAAGATGACAAAAGCTAATTTTATAGTATCAACTCGGAAAATTCGTTTTCAACGATTGAAGAGGAAGGAGATACTCCACAGACTATCTCAATGAACGGACAAAAAAAAGTCGTTTTTTCAGTAACCCGTATGAAAAGAAAAATAAAGGATCATTCAGTCTGTAACTATTAGTGGAAAAAAGCTCTTTCTATCCTTAAATTCAAGTACTTATACGCTTTGAATCTTTAGTAAGGATTTGAACGAGTTTAACCTTAATCACTCAAGTAGGTATTATTATGCCAGAAACTGTGGATGATAAAAAAGCCACGTTCGATGAGTTCACTGATTCTTATACTCGTACAATGGAACGTCGGATACGCACACTGGAAACAGAGAAACAATTGTTAGAAGTTCAACGAAATAAGCTTGAAGAGGATCGAGATAACTTACGACTTGAACTACAAAAACTTAAACAACCTCCTCTGTTTACAGGTACATTATTGGAAGTTCTAGAGAATGGAAAAGCTATTGTGAAGAGTTCTACTGGCCCTTCATTTGTTGTTGTGATTGATTCAACCATTCCAAAGGATATACTGGTCCCAAATAGTCGAGTGGCTCTTCATCAGAGAAACTTTGCTATCTTAGAAATTCTTCCCCAAAGCACAGATCCTCTCGTACGAAGTATGGAAATTGATACTAAACCATCTGAAACTTACGAAGATATCGGTGGACTGCGTGATCAACTATTAGACCTTCGGGAAACAGTCGAACTCCCACTATTACAACCTGAGTTATTTGAAAAGGTAGGAATTGAACCACCCAAAGGTGTTCTGCTACATGGCCCTCCTGGTTCAGGAAAAACATTGATGGTAAAAGCAGTAGCTCATGAAACACAAGCTACATTCATTCGTGTCATTGGATCAGAACTCGTTCAGAAATATATCGGTGAAGGAGCCCGACTTGTCCGGGAAGTATTTGCTTATGCCCGTGATAATTCTCCTAGTATCTTATTCATTGATGAACTCGATGCAATTGGCAGTAAACGACTTGATATTGCAACAAGTGGAGATCGTGAAGTACAACGAACATTAATGCAACTATTAAGTGAGTTAGATGGATTTTCCCCACGAGGGGACGTAAAAATTATCGGTGCGACGAATCGTGTAGATATTCTTGATCCAGCCTTAATGCGTCCAGGCCGATTTGACCGCCATATTGAGGTTCCATTACCCAATCTTGAAGAAAGATTAGAAATTTTGAAGATTCATACCAGGAATATGAATATCGATAAAAAAGTAGACTTAGAGTCGGTTGCAACACAAATGGAGAAAGCCTCTGGTGCTGATATTAGTGCTATAACACAGGAAGCTGGTATGTTTGCTATTCGGGAGCGAGGCACAATGGTGAAGTCAGAACATTTCCGTTCAGCAATTGGAAAAGTGATTGCAAAGAAAAAAGAATCGATAACCGGTCAGAATGAATATACCTAAAGTTAATCGAAATTTTAGGTATATTGATTGAGGCCTTTTTTTATTTCTTTACATAAGGTTAATCCAGGTTGAATTGCACAAATTTAGCACCCCTATAAATCCTTGAATAGCTGTTTCTTTTTCCTCTCGAGGGTGCTGTAGTTTTTTAGGGTTCAAATTTTGCATCAAACATTTAACATAGTCATCAATAGAAATTAACTCTTGTATCCAAAAGAAAAGGATAAGCGCTTCGACTTGATCAGCTAACTGCCCTTTATTCCCCTTTAACTTTAAATAATCCCCTTTAGTCCATTGAGACGATCTAAAAGCCAAAGCTAAGATTTGGTCTGATACTTTGGTGCCTGTAGAAGATTCAGTTATTCCACTTTTCGCTAGAGAATAGATGAAATTTACTAGCGAATCACCCAATTTTGCGTTTCCCTTGGTAAAAATAAAATCACGAATGATTTTCTGAGCATCCTTTCCCTGGAAGGTGGTTTTCAGTTGATCCTGAATGAACGGCAAATTTAAACCCATTTTCCTTTGGGTTCATCATCAATTTTTCAATCTATTTTTTCACTAATTTGCTTAGTTAATTCGTCACATTGCTTATTGATGCTCTCTGCTGCAGTTGCTAGTGCGTCAATAGGATTGATACCAGCAGTGCGAAGGTAGAATATTGGATTTTCAAGAAGTGGATGAGGAAATCGATAAGCTGCAAACAAAACGCCTTTTTGATCCGTTAACGATTCTCTAAGTAAGTTTAAGAAGGTATGATTTTCTCCTGCTACCTCAAATTCAAGTAAAGATTCTTCTTTTCGGACGACTTTGGCTTGCAATTGATAATTTCGCTCCAGAAGTAATTGATTTATCAATGAAAGCTTTCTGTTTTAGGTTCAAATACTTTCTTTTATACTACTGAGTTATTTGAGATAAGCAATTCGCAATTCCCTTACTTATGAGGGGAGGGACACTTTCTCCAACTTGATTATATTGGGCAACAAGGGGACCAATAAACTCAAAATTGTCTGGATACGACATTAAACGGGCATGTTCACGGACTGTGCATAATCTATGTTCTAGTGGATGAATAAATCGACTTTTCCCCATTACCGTAGGTGCATATGACTGTGCATCCAGACGGATATAGTTTCGGAACGTTCTTCGTCCACTTCCCCGAAAATAAATCAAGGCTCCATTTGGTGGTGTTCTTGGAATTTTTTTTGCAATTTTATGGGAAAGGGGAACTTCTTCATGATTTAAAAACTCATGAAAACTCTCAGTATCCTCTAATCCCTGTAATGCAGTTTTTACTTTACTAAACTCTTTATCACGTGGAATTGAGGGTATTTCGATGTTCGAGATGAAGACTCTTTTTCTCGCACTTGGTACCCCAAAGTTTAATGACTCTAATACATTGAAATAAATTTTTGAATAGGTCGAATCCGAGAACTCACGGCGAAGATACTTTTGCATATTATAATTGGCAACTTGCTGGACATTTTCAATGAAAAAAAAAGTAGGATTAAGATCGATGATGAGACGAATTGCATGTAGCATATTTCTCCCAGTAGAGTCAGAATATAAACGATCGTAATCAGTAGATTTTCTATTCGTGTTCGCAGAGGAAAACGCCTCACAGGGAGGACTTGCTAATACGATATCTGGTTCTGTCACATTTAATAGTTTTAAGAGTTCCAAGGAGTGAAGCTGGGTAATATCTCGTTGGAGAGTACGTGCGAATGGAAAGTTCTTCTTGTAAGTTTCAAGAGCCCAGTTATTCTTGTCAATAGCCAACCTTGCCTTTTTTCGGTCGGTAGTTAAACTGAAACCCAGAGAAAAGCCCCCTGCTCCACAAAAAAGGTCAAGAATGGTTTGAGAGTCCATAATTACTCAGAACTCAGTTGGGACAGTCCATAAAGAAAAATAGCCGTTAAAGAAACAGGATTAAGGTCAGTAATAGATTCTTCTAGGGAAATACATTCTCCTAAATCTAATTCCTTTCGTGTTAGACCAGAAGAAGATCCTCCAACAACAACTAAAACTTTAGATTCCTTTAATTCATGAGTGATCTGCTTAAATGAAACCACGTTCTGACTAAAACGCCGAGGTACTAGTAAATAGATCTTGTCAGGATGTAAGGAGTCAACGATGTCAGAAATTTCAGCAAAAAAGAATAAGCTTCCATGTTTATTAGAAGCAAGAATAAGTTTTTGAGCATCGGGAATTCCCATTGAGGCCGCAGATGAGGTAATTTTACTGAAGATTACATTCTTACATAAAAAAGGAAAATTCACAACAGTGTTTGCAAATAATTTCACAGTATTGGGGCTATGAGTGTTATGAAGAGCTAAGAGTAAGTTTTGGGCAGTCATTATCATCTAATTCCTAATAATTTATAGTTGTGACACGGAGAGGAAGTCACTTAGGTTGATGAGAGATTATGAACATAATACAGGAAAAAAGTTGGTCTTTCATTAATATTGGTGAGTAATAATACGATATAATTATCTATCCTTCCTTCATCAAGATACGAAAGTTAATTAGAAAGGGATAGGATAGTCGCTAACACAATAAGTCGGGATATCCAAGCCTGGTATTCAACCATGAGGTTCATACTTGACCAGAATGGAGCCAGCCTGCTAAGTTGGTGTTCTTTGAACTCGGGGGTTCAAATCCCCCTCCCGACGTTTATTATCATTGAAATAGGCTTATAAAAAACCTAATATAACAGATAACGATTTAAATCAATGAAAATCGAAATTATTTCAAGGACTGGCCGATGTAGGATAAATATACACAGATATTTGTGTATAGACTATTGGTAGTCTCGGTGGTTGTGGCCCACCATGTCGGGGTTCGATTCCCCGCATCGGCCCTCATTTTATACTTGTTTAAGTACCAATTTATTTATGTTGATGCGTTTTTGAGTGAAACAGTCAAGAAGTGATAAGTTTTAGTCTGGTAGGATGCAGTTAATGAATAATAATTGTGAACCTGGGAATGATTTTATGAAGAATGAAAACTTAAAAACTAATTCCTCTTCTCTTGGGTGTATTAATCTCATAACAGGAAATGGAAAAGGAAAAACAACTTCTGCATTAGGAATTGCACTTCGTGCAGCTGGTCATGGATTTAAGATATTAATGATCCAATTCATGAAAAAAGGATGGGATTATGGAGAATTGAAAGCAGCAGAGTATTTACCAAATTTTCAGATTGTCCAATACGGAACTCCTGACTTTATAAATAAAAAAAGTCCGTTACATATCGATTTTCGTGAGGCACGAGCAGGATTAGCTTACTTCAAGAAAGAAATGGAAAAGGAATGGGATATCATTATTCTAGATGAAATAAATATGGCAATTGATTATCAGCTCATTCCAGAGGATGAGGTTCTTGATCTTCTGAGCGCAAAACCTAAAAATCTTGAGGTTATACTAACAGGCAGATATGCAACTAAAGCCCTTTTTGAAATCGCTGATTATTATACGATAGTAGAATCCAAAAAACATCCGTATCAACAGAACATTAACGCTCGAAAAGGTGTAGAATATTGACTACGTCTCCAAATAAATCCAATAAAGTTTCTAGTGCAGAGAATTCTTCTGCACGTGCTGAGCTCCTTCAGAAACGAAAGAAGTGGGAGGAAAAATATGAATCATTAGTTAAAAAGAAACCTGAAAGACTATCTAGTTTTATTACAACATCAAGCGTTCCAATCGATCGTCTTTATGGACCTACTGATATTCCCAGTAATTGGAATTACTCAAACGATGTGGGCTATCCAGGTGAATTTCCTTATACCCGCGGGGTACAACAAACCATGTATCGTGGGCGTTTGTGGACAATGCGGCAGTTTGCTGGATTTGGAGGAGCAGAGGAGACAAATAAAAGATTTAAATTTCTATTAGCAAATGGAATGACAGGTTTAAGCGTTGCTTTTCATCTTCCTACTCTTTATGGACGTGAATCCACCCATCCAATGTCCTTGGGAGAAGTGGGAAAGCTTGGAGTAGCTATCGATACATTAAGAGATATGGAAATCTTATTTGATGGGATTCCTCTTGAACAGGTTACAACTTCGATGACAATAAATGCTCCAGCAGCTATCTTGCTTGCAATGTATATTGCTGTAGCAGAGAAACAAGGAGTATCTGCTGATCAAATCGGAGGAACAATTCAGAATGATATTCTAAAGGAATATATGGCCCAAAAATCATATATTTTCCCCCCCAAACCATCGATGCGTCTAATCGTTGATACTATTAAATATTGTTCAGAAAACGTCCCGAGATGGAATACAATTTCAATTTCCGGATATCATATTCGTGAAGCTGGATCTACAGCCGCTCAAGAATTGGCTTTTACCCTCATTAATGGATTAGAATATGTCAGATGGGCAGTTAAGTCAGGACTAGATATCGATGATTTTGCTCCACGACTATCATTTTTCTTTAATTCTCACAATGATTTTTTTGAGGAAATAGCAAAGTTCAGAGCAGCACGTCGAATTTGGGCGCGAAAAATGAAAGAATACAAACCAAAGAATGAACGATCACTTTGGCTTAGATTTCACACACAAACTGCTGGTTGCTCGCTAACTGCTCAGCAACCATATAATAATGTTATTCGTACAACAGTTCAATCTATGGCTGCTGTAATTGGAGGTACGCAATCATTACATACGAATTCACTGGATGAAGCATTAGCATTACCTAGTGAGGATGCTGTGGAAATAGCACTACGTACACAACAGATAATTGCTCACGAAAGTGGATTAACAAATACAATTGATCCTTTGGCTGGTAGTTATTTTGTAGAGAGCCTTACCAATAAGATGGAAGATGAGGTAGAGGAATACATACTGAAAGTTGACCAACTTGGTGGAGTAATACCTGCGATAGAGAAAGGTTTCTTCCAACAAGAAATCGCAAACGCGGCTTATCAATATCAAAAGGAAATTGAGGCAAATCAAAGAACCATTGTAGGGGTAAATGAATTTACTAAAGGTGAACAAATTAAGATTCCAATCTTACAAATCGGTGATGAAATTGCTGAACGACAACAAAAGCGACTAGAAGAAGTTAAACAAGAAAGAAGTTCTGAAAAGGTGCAAAATGCTTTAGAAAAAATACGGATAGCCGCAAAAGGAGATGAAAATGTATTCCCAGCAATTTTGGAGGCGGTTAAGGCATATGCTTCCATTGGGGAAATATGTGATGTTTTTAGGGAAGTTTTCGGTGAATGGAAAGGAGATCTGCTATTCTAGGATTGAGGAAGTTAGAAGATGAAACCAAGTCAAAAAATACGTGTCTTATTAGCAAAACCAGGATTAGATGGTCATGATAGGGGAGTTAAAGTCGTTGCAAGAGCTCTCCGGGATGCTGGAATGGAAGTGATCTATACAGGTTTACATAAGAGTCCAGAAGCAATTATCGAGGCTGCTTTGCAAGAAGATGCCGATGTTATCGGTCTCTCTAGCTTAAGTGGAGCGCATATGGCCTTATTCACCCGAATTATGCAACTCTTATCAGAAAAGGAAATGGAAGAGGATACACTTGTTATCGCAGGAGGCATTATCCCAGATGATGATGTGCCAAAACTTGAAAAAATTGGAATAAGAGGTATTTTCGGTCCTGGGGCTGAAACTGATGACATAGCAAATTATATCAAAACAAATCTTAAACGTACCATACAAGAGTGATATCGATTTCCACACTCCTACAATTTTGGGTTAAAACATGACGTCGTATTTATGTCAAAAATGCCATCAAGAGATTGATCCTGCCGAATTGGAAACATTACCCGGGATTAGATGTATTATTTGCGGACATAGGATTCTTTTGAAAAAACGACCCCCAATTATCAAACGATTAAAAACCGATTGATCAGTGTCGGATGTCCGAATCCTCTAGATAAATTTATATTCTCTCATAAATTAGTGAATGTCAGCTGATTCAACCAGAAATCTGAGGCTATAATTAAAAAATGAGTGAAATTTGCAAAACCTGTGGTTTACCGACAGAGCTATGTGCCTGTTCGGATATCGCAAGAGAAGAACAGACGAGTATTCGTGTTTTTATTGAAAGAAGAAAATGGGGAAGAGAAGTAACTGTGATAGCGGGTTTATCAAAAGATATCGATTTAAAACCCTTAACTAAACGCTTGAAGAAAAAGTTAGCTACGGGTGGTACAACAAAGGAAGGCCGTATTGAACTTCAAGGAAATTTCATGAGATTAGTTGCCCCTATCCTAGTCAAAGAGGGTTTTCCTGAATCTTCTATCGAGCTGAGAGATTAAATTACCTAAGGAATAGCTTCACCATAATGTTTTAGGAGACTCTTCTTTACATATACGAATATTGAAGGCCCTGGATAAGCTAAGAGTGCCTAAAAAAGATAATCTTCACCTTAATAAAAGGTGAGATTTAATCTAACAATATTTTTCCTACAAATTATTGCTAGATTACTTAATCTTGAGGTGTTTCGATGGCTTCTACTAAATGCTTACCAGAGATGACTTGATCAATTGAATGGATTGATCCGTGTAAATCATTTATCGCTTTTGAGATCAGTTCATAATCCATATTTGAACCTTCCAATACAACCTTTAGATTCTCTGTTTTTGCATCTATCTCAACAAGAGTACAATTTACAGCATTTACACCATCAACTTGTTCGAGTGCTGTTGCAAACGACACAAGAGATGGATCATGAAGTTTTAATACATCTAGCACCAGACGGCGAACACCACCGACCTTTGAAGTACTGCTTCCACCCTTCGATTCAGTTTTGTCAGACATGAACTTTGTGACACCTAAAATAATTTCGTATTAGAAAAGAATAGTGTGAGTACTGCTCAACGAAAAAGGTTTTTAAACCTTAGGAGAAGAGATTATAAATTGTGATGCACGGATGTCAAATCTAAATCGGTTTTTTTCACAAGAAATTGGGGGAAAACTGAAATCCGAAGAAACCACCAAGAAAAAAAAACCAATCCTTTTCACTCGGAACAAACTCCCACACTCACTCAATGACTTATCAAAAAAGGAATTATTAGAACTGCTAGAAGAAGTGTTCCCTCTCATACCAGGATTTTTTGCGAATTTAGCTTGGACTCGCCAGAAAATTCTTCCGAAAAATCCGAAAATTACCCCTCCAGATCTTGCCAGTAGGTTAAGTATTCCTTTACTTGAAGCTTTCTATATTTTGGAGAATCTCGAGCAATCTTATTCTTCTGAAAGGCCATCAGACTGAAACATTATTTCAGCGATATTCTGGTAAGAGTTAAGCTTATTTATTGCCTCGGTGCATCCCTCAATCAGAGGAGTATTATTTAATTCTTCAGCTTTTTCTTTTGCAGTCTCCAGTAATGCCGTTGCTTCACTAAAATGTGTCATTGCTTCGGGCATTAGTTGATCGTATTCAACAACGGCAGTACAAAACATTGTCATCGCATCAAAATACAGAATTTGAGGTTGGAAGGAGGTAGCCAGTTCTTCTCCTGGGAGCTTTGCCAACATACTGTCTAAGATTCTACGGGCATTTGTAAAATTCTTTGTGGCAAGCTCGTTCTGATCCTTTACCATATTATCTTTAGCAAGAGCTTCGTAGTATGAGGACATTTGTATAAGCTCTTGAAGTTCATATTCAATATTGCTTTGCATTTTACCTAAAGAACGGTACAGTTGTGCGGATTTATTATATTCAATAGAAGCCTGCGAATAAGCTTCATTTTCTGAGTGCAGAATACCAGCAGTGAAGAAAGATTCTGCTTGTTTTTCTAATTTTTGAATAGAAATCCCTTTAATTTGAGTCCGTGTCTTATTAAAATTATCATTACTAGCTTCCTGACCTAGAAACCGAGCTTTACGAAAGAATCGTAATGCTTGATACATTTCGTCAGATTTAGAGGTAGAGATACCACGTAAATTGTATAAAAGTCCAGTAACATAGTACATATTCCTAAGTGAATCGAAATAATGGTAGTAATCTTGTTTCTTCTGTTCAATTTCCAGTTCATTGGAATATCGCTTAATTGCCTCTGTATAAAGAATCTCTGCCTGTGCAAAATCATTTTCATCAAAAGTGGTCTGAGCACGCAAGTTTTGGATCCTGGCGTCAGTCCTTAAGAGAATACGGTCGATATCATACTGCCATTGGGAATAAAATTCTGGATAATTACTCTGGATCTTTGTGATTCCTTCTTGGACTTTATGATAATTATTTAAAGCCTTGACCGTCCGATTTCTAAGAAATAGAAATTCACTAGCAAAAAATAAGCGTAAATTCTGGAGAATGTGCAAATAGAATTCGAATTCTAGATTTTCATGAGAGCTTAATAATTCATTGAGCTCATCACAAATAGATACTACTTCTGTAATTTTCTCAGCTGAAATTTGATAATCTTGGGTAAAGATCTCTTTGATTTTCGTTATAGCAGTTAGTTCATTCATTTAAGGATCCACACTAATGAATAGAAGCACACACAAGTTTATTTGAGGGAGTATTTTTTCAGACATAAAGAAGGTCTGATAAGTATATTGGATATCTACGATAAAAAATCTTTTCTTATTTTTATTTATTCCTCTCTACTGTAAGATTGCGAAAGAAAAATTAGCTATTGGTGTAAGAAATGAGTGACTGGACATCTGAAGAAGGGATTACAGAGGACGAGAAAATTTACTATTATAGGAAGGCTGGGCAAATTGCTCACGAAGTTTTGCAATCAGTCAAGGATATGATAAAGCCAGGGGTACCTATCATTGATATTTGTGAGACTGCTGAAAAGATGATCTTAGATAAGGGAGCAGAAGGGTTTGGATTTCCGACCAATGTTTCAATCAACAACATTGCTGCCCATTATACTAGTCCCTTCGGAGATGAGAATACTATTCCTGATTCAGGTAGTATTAAACTAGATATCGGTGTACATGTGAATGGATATATTGCAGATACCGCATTGACAGTAATTCTTTCCGAAGAGCTGAAAAATCTTAAGAAAGCGGCTGAGGACGGGTTTAACGCTGGGATGGAAATTATCCAGGCTGGAACACTTCCATCGATGGTGGGCGGTAGAATTGAAGAAGCCATTACTGGATATGGATATCGTCCAATTAAGGAATTAACAGGTCATAAATTGGGACGATTTGAACTGCACGGAGATAAGAGATTACCAAGTGTAAGTGCCCCATTTGACCCAGCTGAAGCAGCACTAGAAGTTGGAGAAGCATATGCATTGGAGACGTTTGCTACGACAGGATCTGGGAGTATCCATGAAATTAAAGGATCTAGATACATATATATGTTACTTCCTCGTCGAATTGCCCTTCGGAATCAAGAATCTCGAAAGATCTACTCCACAATTTATAAAAAATATAAGACTCTCCCATTTGCGGAAAGATGGTTAAGTTCTTATGACAATTTCAATCGTGCTAGAGTCCGGTTTGCATTACGCGAGTTACTAAGCAATGGTGGGGTTATAGTCTATCCAACACTTGCAGATGAAAAAGGCAGCTATGTCGCTCAGTATGAGCATACATTTGTTCTAACTGAGGATGAAGGGGTAATTATTACAACTAAACCTCCTTTTAAATATGAAATTCCTGAATCACTTGCGGAAGATGATACCGAAAAGAAATCGCAAACATCTGACGAAGAGTAAATGTATATTCAACGAATCTCTCCTACTGTTTTCCCTCTAATGCTTCACTGGGATTAGATTTATCAATTCTTTAAGTTTATATTACGTAAAGAATGTTCCTAGATTTCGATAAGCTTTTTTTACCCTCCTACTAATCTTATCGTGAGGAAAAAAAACAACAATTCCAAGGATGTAAGAGTACTTGGATAAGGAGAATAATTTACGCAAACTTCTAATGAGACTTCGGACAGATAAGTTGATAGAAGAAAGCTTACTCTTATCACAGCTTGAAAGAATGGAAAAACTAGCAAAAAAACAAAAGTCTTCTCCTCCTCCCCCTTTACTTGCTATACTCCAAGCCGTTGAACAAAATAAGTTCTTAAAAGAATTAATCTCAAAAATGGAAGATATTGAAAGTAAAATTGAAACGGTGATTACTGGTTGGGAAGGGAAAACATTATCAGATAACGATGCACGGGATGAAATTTCTTCTCTTGTCGAATTAAAGCAATCATACGGAGTACGAAGAGATTTACTTAATTCTTTTATCACGGATAGGTTAAATTACCTTACTTCGATTATAAAGGATTCCAACCTCAATTCTCACGAATTCTTTGTAACTGAATATACCGGAAGCGATTTTAAGGTAGATAAGAACCTTCAAGATTCGTTTCTTGAAATTTGGATAAAACATCAATCCCAGCAAGGAGGTCAAAAATCTCCTGAAACCCTCAATGTTAGTGAAATCATTGAATCGGATATTCTAAAAGCGTTTATCTCCCCCATTTCAGACCAGAATCAAGTAAAATTCCAATTAGAAGAAATTATTAAACCTTTACCTGATATTATTAGTCACAAACCAATATTTCCTTCAAGCTCTGTACCAGATGTGCAATCCAATGATTACTCTCCTCCTGTTCCCACCGATGAAGCTAACTTATGGAATGCTGTTGGATTAATAGCATATAATTTAGAAGAAAAACCGATCGGATTAATTAGGGCACCAATTCAAGTCAACCAGATTAACTTTCTTCCCATCGTTCTAGAAGAATCTCTTACCTTGACCCGAATGAAATCCAAATTCTCTTCCTTGTTGCATGATCTGGGAATAGATCTAAATTCCATTTCAACAGAAGAAATGCAAAATAAGATTTCTGATACTTTGAAGATACCTCATCAGCTGACATTTCAACCATCTTTCTTCAATGAATGGCTTAGCCTTCTATCTGAAGATTTTACTCCAGTTAAACCCAAAATTGCTAACATATGGTTTTATAATGAAGACAAGGTTCGAATTTCAGCAAATAATTCAATTACGGTTAATGAAGCAAATTTACAAAAGATTACCCTGCGTGCATGGATACCGTCTCCTAGTCCCTCCCCAGCTTTTAGCACTCCAATCGGTGAAGATATCAAGGGAATTGCAGGAACTCATTTCGGTAAAATTGCAGGAGTGATGGAAAAAACTCCGTTGGGTCACTCTTTGATAATTGAGCGTTTAATTCCTCCCTCTAGTTTATTGGACATATTTTTACAGGGATTAGGTAAACAAAATTTGGCTGAGTTACGATTTTATTTAGCAAAAAAGTTGAAAGTCGGTGAAGGTGAAGTTTTTTCCCCTGAAAATTTATGGAAAGTTAATTTTCAAGAAAGAATATTGCGCTCTCCCCACGAAATTGCCATTGCCTACTATTCTATAGTTCCATCATGTGCATTTAACAGAAAAACAGAACTCAGAGCAAAAATTGGAATCTATTTTCATTCGATATCAGAATCTTTACGTTTTCTAATCGGAAAATCTCTTTATAAGAATGATACTAGCTTTGGGACTATCTATGGGTTTAAAGTTAAAGATAATCGTCTCTTCGTACTGTATTCCCCCCTTTCAGCAGATCAATTAGTGCAACAAGTCGGAAGAAAACATTCCCATCAACATGTTGACCGTTTTCGAAAGAGAATATCATTAGCTCTTGCAGTTCCTGAAAACGAAAGCTTATGGCCAAATAACTTGGCAGTTTATTATCTAAATTTCATCTTTCCAATGCGAGAAGAATTTAACATGCTTCCGAATACTATGGCGGAAATAGAATCAAAGTTTGCTTTAAAATTCATTCCTTTTTCCGAATTTGACTCAATAACTGAACAAGGACTTTTTTGTAAGGAATCTCTATGAGACAAGTAGGAAAAGACACATTGGTCACAATCCAAGTAAAAACACGGCAATCCATTAATTTGATTCACTTGGTAGATGGTGAACTCTTTGTATATGTGAAAGATCCACCAGTAAAGAACAAAGCCAATAAAACTATAATAAACTTGATGCGGAAACGTTTTAAAACTAAAGTGGTTCTAGAATCGGGTCAAACTAGTACTACAAAAGTTTTACGGATATCTAATATTGAACCATTTGAAATTTTAGAAATCCTGAAGTAAAAAAAAAAGAAAAATGGGATTAAGTTTAGAACTTAATTTCGCCCATCATCTGACGACGAGTGATTAATCCTTCAACAACTTCAGGGTTGGCTAAGGTCATTGTATTACCAATATCTCTTTGTTCTGCCACAGCTTTTAAGATTCTTCTCATTATCTTACCTGATCTTGTTTTTGGAACAGCAGATGCGAACATGATGATCTCAGGATAAACAGCTGGACCAGCTACCGACCGTACATGTTTCTGAATATTCTTTTTCATTTCATCACTTGCGTCTTCGTCATTCATTAATGTAATATACGCAAAGATTGTTGCTCCCTTAACAGGATGAGGATAAGGAATAACAGCGCTTTCAGCAACTTTTGGATGTGAATTAATTGCTGCTTCAACTTCTGCAGAGCCCAGACGATGTCCTGAAACTTTAATAACATCATCAGATCGACCAAGTATGAAATAATAACCTTCATCGTCAACTTGAGCATAATCGCCAGTGAAGTAGTGTCCTGGGAATTGTGCTAGATAAGTGTTCACAAAACGTTCATGATCACCCCATACTGTACGCATGAGTCCTGGCCATGGTTTATCATACGCAAAATAAGCTTGGGTATTTGGAGTCTCGATTTTTCCTCCTGCTTCATCTAATAAGACGGGATTAATTCCAAGGAATGGGAAAGTACAACTTCCAGGTTTCATGGGTGTAACCGAACCAAGATTTACCATCATGTAAGATCCTGTTTCAGTTTGCCAGTAGCTATCAACGATGGGACGTCCAATGGGTTTTTCTCCACTCGAGCCTTGTCCGACTATATCCCAGTACCATTTCCATTCAGGCCAATTGCACACTTCTCCAACAGTTCCAATCATCTTGAGTTTTTCTAGATTCCATTTGGTAACATTTTCGTCCCCTAATTTCATTAGTGCACGAATCGCTGTTGGGGCAGTATAAAAGTGAGTTACTCCAAATTTCTCACAAATTTCCCAGAAACGACCACCATGGGGCCAAGTGGGAACTCCTTCATACATTACACTAATAGAGCCAAGAGCAAGTGGTGAATAGATAATCTGGGTATGACCAGTTATCCAACCGATGTCTGCGGTACAATACCAGACGTCTCGATTTGCAGATGTATCGCCTTTGAGATCTAATAAGCAGGAATAATCCCAGACATAGTAGTTGGTCGACACTCCGAAAACGAGATAACCAGCAGTCGTATGTACAACACCTTTTGGCTTACCAGTGGTTCCTGAAGTATAAAGAATGAATAATGGATCTTCTGCATCCATGGGTTCGCTTTCACAGACAGCAGATTGTTCTTCCATTAAAGCTAGAAAATCAACGTCCTTTTCATATGTGTAAACGTCTCCACCTGTAAGTTTAATCACAGCTACATTTTCAATTGAATCACAGGTATCAATAATACCTTTTAAATTATCTTTCATTGGTCTATTCTTACCAGCTCTTCGTACTTCATCAGCAACGACGAGAACTTTACATTCTGAATCATCTATTCTATCTTTTACAGATTCAGCGGAAAATCCTCCAAATACGATCGAGTGAATTGCACCAATACGAGCACAAGCAAGCATCACGATTGCGAGATGTTCAATCATTGGTAACCAGAGACAAACCCTGTCACCTTTTTCAACACCTAATGCTTTCAAGGCATTAGCTGCCTTGTTAACTTGCTCTGTTAATGACTTATAGGTAAATTTCTTTACAGTATCGTCTTCTCCCATCCAGATGAGTGCAACTTCGTCACCATATCCCTTTTCTATCCAACGATCTAAACAATTATAGGTGACATTTAGTTTTCCCCCAACAAACCATTTTCCTACGAATTCATCTTGATTTCCAGTTGGAGCCTGCCACACTTTCTGATAAGGGGTGAACCAATCAATCATTTTCGCTTCTTCAGCCCAAAATTCTTCAAAATTCTCGACTGAGTACTTCCATTTCTCGAAGTAAGCGTCCATATTTTGAATACGAGCTTTCTCTGCCAGTTTTGGCAAAGGATAATACTTTTTTGCCTTTTCTTTCTCTGTCTCTGTCAGCTCAGACATAATATCGCCCAGATATTTTTTTAATTTAATTCCTGTTTGAATGATGCCATTGACAGTAAGTAAATTCTGCCAAGGTTGAGTTACAGAGTGTTAATTAACTCTGTAATCCAATTCAAATTAGTTCGTTTCAAGATTAAGAAGTTTCTTTCTTGTATTGTAATTAATATATAACAGATGAATAGAATATTCACGAAATAAGGAATAAATAATGGATTTGCATTCTTTCGGATAATTTCGCTAGCTCTCTTTATAAAATACAGATTACGAACCGAAATATAACGGATTTTATTTTCTGATTCCTATCTGAGACTAAAAATCTTGTCCAAAAAGCGGCTTTATTGTATCCATTATTAATTCAACTTATCTCACTTTAAATATATATAGTCAGAAAAATTTTCGAATATCAGGTCATATTTTTAATTTAGAACCGTTCTTTTTCATGGTTCAAAATTTAATGGTGAGTAAACTGACAGAGACTTCTGATACATTGTATAATCGGTATCTAGTTGTTGTAGGTGCACTTATCGTTCAACTGTGTCTCGGCTCGATTTATGCCTGGTCAATTTTTCAGACATCGTTGAAGGTGGAGCCATACGAATTAGGTACATTCGAAAGCCTTTTACCATTCGCGATTGGATTAGCGACTTTTGCTGTAGTAATGATTTTTGCTGGAAAGTGGCAGGATAAAGTTGGTCCCCGCCGTGTTGCAACGACAGGTGGAATTTTACTGGGATTAGGATATATTCTATCAGCAGGGGTAACTTTTTTTGAAACCGATCCAACTTTAACACTTATTTGGCTTGTTATTACCTATGGTCTGATTGGTGGTGCGGGTATTGGACTAGCGTATGTTTGTCCTATTGCAGCCCTGGTAAAATGGTTCCCCGACAAAAAAGGGTTAATTACTGGTATTGCAGTAGCTGGCTTTGGAGCTGGTGCACTTATCTTTGCACGTGTAGAAACTGCGTTTATTAATGTAATCGCCCGTGATTTGGATGGAAAAATTTTAGTAAGTGACATCTCTCCCGCGTTATTGATCTGTGGATTAATTTATCTTGTCGCGGTTGTCCTTGGAGCTCAGCTCTTGAGAAATCCTCCCAAAGGATGGACACCAGAAGGATGGCAACCACCCGCACCTAAGGCAACAGGATTGGGTCGTGATTACGAATGGCGTGAAATGCTTAAAGTTCCACAGTTTTGGCTCCTCTGGAGTATGTTTGTGTTAGCAGCTACTGCTGGGTTAATGACATTAGGTATTTTGAAAACCTTTTTACAAGCAGCAAATAGTACCATCGATGATAATTTGGCTGCATCCATTGTTGGAATTTTAGCATTATTTAATGCAGGTGGAAGGATATTTTGGGGCTTTGTTTCTGATAAAATAAATCGTGCTCCCACTATGATTGTGATGTTCGCCTTACTGGCTGTAGCAATGTTCACCTTTGGCTTTCAAACAGATGTTCTTCTATTGACCGCAATAGCTTGTGTCATTGGACTATGCTTTGGAGGAAACTTTGCTTTATTTCCCTCAACTACTGCAGATTTCTTTGGAACTAAAAACGTAGGTAATAACTACGGTTTTGTCTTTTCAGCCTATGGAGTTGCTGGGATTCTTGGTGCAATTATTCCCGCAGTAGTCATTGATGCAATAAAAGGCAGTAGTGAAACCATCACGGGATCTTCATATTCACCCGCTTTCTTAATTTGCGCAGTTGGAGCAGTAATCGCAGTAGGATTAGCAACTTTTGCTGAATATTTAAATCGACAATAGGTGAGTAATCATACTCCCTTTTTTTTCCTTAAACCAGTCCAAGTTTTTGAAAATCAGCAACTAATTTTTGCCTCTCAAGCCAAGCGTCCTGAATTGCACTAAGATCCTCTAAAATTTCATTGGTTAATCGACTACTATCCGATAACATTCCACTCTCAATCGAATCATCAAATTGCTTGATTTTTTCGTCTAATCGGTCAATGATATCAAGAATTGTCTTTTCTAAGGTGTAGAGGTAACCCAGATCGAAGTCTTTGATAATTCCTGAATCAAAAAATGTACTAATTCCATATTTGGAACCTTTAATCAAATATCGTGTATCAGTAAAGCTCGATACTAACCGATCAAGATCAGACCAAGTCGTAATCATCTGACTCATTAACGCAGCTTCTTGAATTTTTTTCACATCATCAGAACTGGTCGATAACCGATTTTCTAAATAGTTTCTAATTGATATATCAGAGGTTTTTCTATCTGGCTGTTTCTCATAACACAGATAGCTAGGAATTTTTTTATCAAGCTTTTTTCTTGCATCGCTGCTCTCTGGATCTAATTTAGGCATTGTATCACGCTCGAGAGGAAAATTAAGTATCTTCTTCCTCTTCCTCCTCGTCAGTTATGTCGTCCTCTTCCTCTATCATACTCTCTGCTTCAGGTGATTCGCTCGTAGTTGTGGGTTGGGGACTTGATCGATCAAAATCTACCAGTGTGTCAATCCGTTGAACCATGCGCTTCATAACCGTTCTTGTTTTTCCACCTGATAAATAATTTAATACTGCACTAATGAGAATAAGGATTAGTGCCATGTTCAATATAGCAATTGTTTGAAATTCTGGTTGAGATAATTCGAGACTGTCTAGAAGAGCGGGAAAGATAAATATCTTTATTCCTAAAATTTCAAGATTCAGTAGTCCCTCAGGAGACATTACAAAGTATGAAAGCAAGACTACGGCAACAATCCGAAACAATATCGCGGGGATAAAATACAGGATTAAGGTAGATGGATCAGGTTGAGCTGTCTGAGCGGCTAATTTTGAATCTGTACGGGGATCACTCTGTTGTAGATTAGCGAGATAAGATTGCAATCTCATCATAGATTTCGAATCACGGACTATATCTCCTCTTCTAAATACTCGACGTTCGACCATTTCGCGCAAATAGCTTGCTGCTAGTAATCCGAATTTTTTGGATTGCACATTCTGTATTGATTGGTCAGTAGCCTTCAAACTTTCGTCTACTGGTACATAGGTACGAATTCGCTTGAGATGCTCTTGAATTCGTTTTTCCCTTTCTGTCATTGGTTCAATTATATTTAGTGTATACGAGGTTTGAAAAGCCACTTCTAGGAGTAAGTACAATAAAAATCCTAATGTAAAAATTGGACTCAAAATCATTGAAATTAATGAGCTTGTATCTATCTTAGTTGAGATATTTATATTCTGAGTAAATATTGCAACGATCAAGATCATTTGAAATCCTAGAAATGAGTAAATTGCTAGCTTAGTATCTCCCTCACGTAGAAATCCAATTCCTGAGAAAAATGCGATAGGGAGTAAAAGTAGGATCGTTGTAGCTCCTATAAAAATTGAGAACTCTTTGATAATATCTACCTTAGTGAGATCAATGGTTGAATGAGGGTAAAATCCATTATTGGGATCAAAGATCGAGTCAAGCATTATATCGATATCAGCTACATTTATTGTTCCTAAACTTGTATCTCCGAGGAGTGGAATAGCTGATTTGCGAGAAAGGATTGTATTAGTAATCATTTTGGCTACCTCTCCCATCGCACTGACAGCTCCTTGCACGATTAGTAGTAAATAATTTAAAATTTCAAAGACGTTGGTAAAATCAAACATTTCCGGATCGATACTGGAAATCACGAGGAATCCTGAAAAAACAAACAAAATTATATAGACAACTCGGAAGAAATATGCTGCACTTTGACTTGTGGCCATTTTGATTACACCGATCCTTTACCAGCTTGTTTGCCTTTCATATAGGTCTTAATCACATTAGGTAGTATATCATCAGGTCCTACATTAATAATTTCTACCCCAAGTCCCCTTAAGCTATCTTCTACCTGTTTACGATAACCTAAATATTCCTCAAAGATAGCTTCTGCAATGGCTCTTTCAGTAGTTGATAAATCTGTTAATTTGGTTTCAAATAACGGACCAAAGGGTGAAATCACTGTTATCCTGTTTTTAGTAGAACGTGCACGTTTAGCTGCTTCAGTAAAAATCTCAGAATCTGAGGATTCGAGATCAGTTAAGAAAACATAGAATGATGCCCGTGGTAATCTTTGCATGACATAATCAACAGCTGCAAGAGGATCAGATCGTCCTTCTGGCTCCACCAGTGCAAGAATTTCTAATAATTGATGGAACATCGATTTACTACCTCCTGGGGGTAAGTAAGAGGTAGGTCTATCTGCATATGTTATGAGTCCAAAAAGATCTTGACGCTCTTCCGCCATTTTCATAACAAGCATAACTGATCGAATAGCAAAATCTAGTTTAGTATTGTTTGGGATTCCTGCTCCCATACTCCCACTATGATCAAGAAATAGAACAATTCGGATATTTTTTTCTGCTTCGAATTCACGTACCATTAATTCCCCTGTTCGGCTAAAAGCTTTCCAATCCAGCGATTTGAATGGAGCACCAGGATAATAACGGGCCAGTGAATGGAAATCATCACCCATACCCTTTTGTTTGGTTTTATGGGCACCAAACATTTTTCCTTGCTGTCTTCGCTTACTTAATGCTTCCATTCTGCGTATATCTTCGTATGAAGGGTAACACAGCACTTCAGTATAAAAATGTCTTACATCTTCTTCAAAGTAAAAGCCTAACCGATCATGGATGATAACTTTTACAGGGCCAATCTGATAAACTCCCCGAGTACTCACCTGTACAATATACGAAAACTCCTTTGTTTCATGACCAGCAAGTTGGGTAATAATAAAATTCTCTCCCAAAACAATCTCGAACATATCAGGAATAGCATCATATATTTCTAAGAAGTCGATCCGTTTTCTACCTGTATTTTCCACTTTAACCGTTACATGTACATATTCACCAGCGAAAGCCTTTTCTCTATCAACCATACGAGTAACTCGTATTAGAGATGCATTAGCTGACGCTCTGAAGAATGGTAATCCAATAACACTAGCCAGAATAAGTAATGTTCCCAGAAACATACTGTAGTCCACAATTGGAGAACTATTTAGAATTTCAAACGCTTCCAGAAATTCCATTCCCTCTGGAAGTCCGCTTGCTGTCTGGTTACCGGACTGTTGAATTAATCCCTCTCCACTGAAGAGAATAGGAACCATAGTAGTAACAGTTCCAATTCCCTTAGCACTTAGTCCAATCGAGAGAAGCAAAATTCCTCCAATTGCAATAAACGCACCACGAGACGAAAGCATTCAAGGATACACCTTTGTACTCCATTCAATTGTTTGGAATCTTTACTTAATCCTCATCATCGATTTCTTCGATGTATTCTTCATACACCATTTCTTCCTCAACAGGGTCGACAGGAATTGTTAAACTATCTCGTATATCCTCGGAAATTCGAATTTGTGTAATCCCTTCTAATTCAGCCTCAGGTTTAAGAATCAGACGATGATGTACGATATGTGGGATCATGAGAATTATATCGTCTGGAATCACGAAATCTCGACCGTGAATAGCTGCCCGTGACTTTCCTGAAAGCAATAAGCTTTCACTTCCTCTGGGAGAACACCCAAGAATTAACCTTGGATCTGTACGAGTAGATACAGTGATATCACGGATCATTTCTAATATTTCTGGACTTACATAAACACGTTTGACAACATCCATCATTGCTACGATTGTTTGAGGGGAGACTACCTGCTTGATTATGGCGGGAACTGGTTCATTTTTGAATTTGATAATTCTTAATTCATCATCAGGAGATGAATGATGAATAATTACCTTAATCATAAATCGATCAAGCTGAGCCTCAGGAAGGGGATATGTACCCTCTTGTTCGACTGGATTGGCAGTTGCTAAGACAACGAATGGCTTTTCTAATCTGTGGGTTTCTCCTTCAATCGAAACCTGGCCTTCACCCATTGCTTCAAGCATCGCGGATTGAGTTTTAGGTGGAGCTCTGTTTACCTCGTCAGCTAAGATGACGTTGCCAAAAATAGGTCCTTTTTTCAGCCTAAAAGTGCCTGTTTTCGGATTAAAGATATTCGTACCAACTATGTCCGATGGGAGCATATCAGGAGTGAACTGAATACGACTGAATTCAGTTCCAAGACATTGTGAGAATGCATTGGCCATGTAGGTTTTTCCAATTCCTGGAACCCCTTCTAGATAGACATGCTTTCCAGTTAGCATTGCTATCCAAAGCATTTCAAATATTTCAGTTCTTCCAATGTATACTTTCCGGATTTCTCCCATGATTTGTTGGTATGCTCGTGCGATATCACTCACTTCAAGCATTTCATAGGTGATTTCATCACTTGTGAAATCCTTACCTTTTGCACTGGTATTACTCATTTCTTCCACTTCTTATTTATTAGCATGTATAGTAATTTTTTTTAATTAGTTAATTGTCGACCCTACATTCTTCAGGAAAAAGTAGTGATCAAGGAATTCCTCTTCAGATATTAATGATCGTGTTTCGATTATTGTTTCAATAAGTATAAAATTTTCTACGAGGTTTTTATAGGAAAAATTCTCTGGAAATTCATTTATTAAATAAGTTGCAATAACATCAGGAGTTAACTCCTCTTCAGGACTGTATCGTTTGATAATATTGCGTTTTAATCGTCTAAATATTAATTCAAGTCCTCTTGAGTATTGTTTATATTCAAGGAACCATCTCATTTTTACAGCAAAGAAACTTCGGCCGTAGTACCGTTCAACTCTTGTGAATAGTAAAGGTTTTGCTTGAGTTTTTCTAGGAATGAATTTACGTGACAGAATTACTGCAATAGGTACAAGAAATATTGCGAATAGTGGAAACATTGTTATCATATCTAAGAATTTTAGATATAGACTCAAGGGGAATATTGGTGTTAATGGATTGTTGGCAAGGTGACCTTCATCAAAAATTATCGTTTGCCCTGGTCGCTTCTCCATCATAATTCTAATGACATTATCTGCAAATGCTCGGTTATCATACTGGTCAGCGAGTGGATAATCTTCATTATCAGAATCTAGATACTGATTAATAAAGATAGATGGATCTGAGCATAAGATTATTTGTCCACCTAGTGGAAACGGGAAATATACAAAAACTGGAAATCCTATATTCGGGTTTCCCCATTCGTTCAGATTTGGTTCAATGCTATTAACATCAGACTTTGCTGATGAAATATCAGACTCCATCCATGCTTCTGTGCTACTATACAGAACAGCAATTTGGAGACTAAATGACATATCTGGTAGCTCAATTCCAGGAGGTAATTCGAGGTTTTCATAGGCTGCTTCAGCAGAAGCTGGAAATTCTCCCATTGGTACCCATTTGGTAATATATTCAGTCGCGTTAGGATTTGTTTCAGTAGTGTTTGGGTCTGGATACCGTACTTTCATGGTAATAATTGAAGCAAAATTTCCAATTACTCCATTTCCACTTAATCCCGTAGTAAAGTCAGTTACCCAAGGCGCAGGCATTTTATAGGTTGTTCCTTCTTGTGATGTACTTGGAGAATGAAAAACAGGTGTGAGTGGGGTATCGTCATAACTACCTTGATCAGCTAATAAACTTCCATTAATGGCAATGCCTGCAATCGGGAATGGAAGTGAAGTATTTTGACCAGCGGTACTAGTATTCATTCCAAGGGGATTGGTGCCTCCTGAGTCTCCAAATCCCATCGAACCAAGATCAAGTTCGGAGATAAATCCTAAGAAAATTGATAAAACACTGAGAATATCGTTACCTGTACCAAAATCATCAGCAATTATTACTCGTCCCCCATTTATTGCATACATTAGCACTGCCAGCGATTCTGAAAAATCGTAGTGAACTGAGGGACCGAGGATAATTAATGAACCTCTATTTCCTCCTAGATCCGTTTCATTCAGACGATTGAGAACATTACTACTGCCAACAATTGTGGCTATTTCCGCTCCTTCCTCTTCAAAAAGGTCTTTAAATGTGCTAGCCCCGTTCCAACCAGTATTGTATATTGAGAAATTGGTTGTATTCCTCGTAAAAAGAAATCCTAGCATCGATGCAGAAACAAATGGATAAGATATGAAAATGGCTAGAATAATAAGAGCACTAGTTGTTCTATTGATTTCAGCCATGAATATTCACTTCGTAAAAGTGTTGAAGTTTTTTATTTCGTTTATTCTGCCATAGGAATTTCTCCAAGTGATGTTGCCATTTGGAGGAATTGATGAAGGCCTGACAAGCCATCTTTGAATTCTTGATTAGTTAAGGGAGTTTGACCATATCTTGCTTTTTCGAATGCAATAATAATTGCGTTAATTGCTCCAGGATCAAGATCACCTCTGTTCATGAGTTTAACACCAAGCTGTCGTGCGGATTCATTTGGTGCGCGACCCACTCCCAGGAAACCTTCGGAAGCAAGAGTCATAGTTTGCCACATTAGAACAGCAGCATCCTTAAACATTTGTTGTCGTGCCAATTGTCGTATTTGAACTAGTCGCTGTTCAATTTCTTGTTCGAGAATGGTCTTTTTAGCTGCAGTAATTCCTAAAGCATCTATAATTCGTTCTCGAAAGTAATAGACCAAAGCACTAGCTACTATTAGCACAACAAAAGCAAATATATAGAGTTCTGGGCCAATCTGAGCAAAGAAATTTAATCCGTTCATTCTTATCACTAATTTGTTTTGTTATTGAATTCTTAGTTATGTAAATCTTGATATATTAATATTGTATTGGTAAATAGATAGGTTAATTTTACCTCATATTACTTTTTTCTTATAATTG
>JAEOTM010000058.1 GCA_016839815.1 Candidatus Hodarchaeota archaeon | reverse complement strand
AATGAATTTATACTTACTTTCCTGTGTGAGTGTCATCGTAGTTTTTCACCAGTCCTAGAAGATCAAGAGATACCGTGGAACTCTCTGCATATAATCTTGATATGCTTCCCCATATAATTCAAGACAGGCGTTTTCCTGTGCTAGTATTTGGTAATGGCTAAAGAGTTTTGAAATGATTAGTAAGATGAGAACTATTCCTGAACCTATAATTAGAGTAATTCCCAGAAAAATCAGTATTAACATGGTTTCTTGAGGATTTCTTGAGAACTTATATAATCCTGTTGTCACAGGTTGATCAATCGGGGTGGAAATGAAATTTAACACCGAGATTCTTAAACCAATTATTCCTATACAGTAGATACCGACGCCAAAAAGAAATTCAACACTTTGACTAGTAATAGGTGTTAAGAACATCAGAATCATTACACAGACTCCTAGTAATTTGCTCACAAAGGTCAAATTCCATTGTTTTCTACTGAAAGTCGATCTATCAATTAACTTTTTTCGCATTTCGGTTGACACAAAGGTTAAATTAATGAATTGAAGAATATATAATGCAATTAAGAAAATTCCACCATTCATAAGGGTTAATTTCAATTCGGGTACGAGTTCCATCAACATCACACATAAAAATCGCTGGGATAAAATTAAGCGTGGAGTTCCTATAAATGTTTGCATCTGTGAACAATATCCTGAAATTAGGTGGTTTCTTTTCCCTCATGAACACCATAGGATACTCGTTAAATTCCTAAAAAAGACCATTTATAAGAGAATTTGTTATACCAAATCCCATACATTCAAGAATTAAGCTTTGAAAATAACTGATATGACATGCTTTATCTGTAGATCATAGTTTCTAAAGTGAAATTAATTCTAAGGTGTCAACAATCATGAAATCATCATTGATCTTCAGTTCACACAATTTTGTAAAAATACTGTTACAAACTGTTGAGGATCAGCCACAAAATATTCAAGAGATCATTACCAGGGTTGATAATAAATTTAATGTTCATTGGTGGCAAAAAAGATCAAAAAACCGTAAAATAGAGTATTTAGGAAAAAGAATAAGACGATTAGAAAAAAAGAAGTATATTGAACTGGTCGAAGATGAAGAATACCTTCTGACTCCACGAGGTAGAGAGAGTCTTACCAAAACAGAAGAAAGAGATCAAAAACTTAGTCACATTCTAAAAAACCTCATCAAACCTACAACTGCATTTTTCATCTCAACTCTAACGCTCATTCTTCTCATTACTGTAAATTTCTATGGTTTTAGTATCTCCAAAAATCCGATATTCGCTTTAGAGGGAATTTTACTCATTTTAATGAGTTTAAACTTTTATCAAATCTTGATGGCCCCTAGAAATCCTATTAGACGGTTATCCTCACGCATTTTTCGAATTTCACTTTCGATCATTGGAGTAGGAGTTATGATTTATGGTCTGACAATATTTAATTCTGGTATTATTACTTACAATTTAGAAAGGACTGGAATGATTGTAATAATTGATATCACACTAGCTCTGATATCATTTCTGGTAATCTATTGTTCGGGGTATTTGAATGAAAATGTTGATGTGAAAGTTCTTGCACTTCATCACCGAAACACCATATTTTCTTCGTTATTCGTTGTTATTAGTGCTGTAAGCATGGATCTAAATATAAAATATGCCACAGGACTAATAATTATAATTTACGGAATCAATATCCTATCTGAAACAAGGAAGAGCAGTTATGATCATTTTACGCATCATATTCTAATTCTTTTGAATAGTCGACCTCATACTTATGAAGAAATGTTGACTTTGGATAATAGAATTGCAATGTTATTTGGGGCAGCCATGTTTTTCAGAGAGAATCTGGATCCAGAACATTTATGGATCAATTATCATGGTATTCGATTTCTACAGATAGAAGGATTAGTTAGAGAAGAAGGAGGACTTTTTCATCTAACTGAAAAAGCAATTCCAAGAGCTGACAGACAAGCACAGAAGATGGTTAGATTCTTCACAGCTATTAAATCCTTAGCTCAACCGTCTATATCACCTCTTCTATCGTTAGTAATTCATTTAGTGCTTGCAAGTCTGAAATTATTTGGATTTGTGCTTACAGGAAGCGTTGGACTTTTAGGAGATGGAATAGATTCAGCAATTGATGGAGTATCATCCATCATCGTAACTATTGCAATGTGGATTAAAAGAGAAACAGAAGCAACATACCTATTGATTATTCTTATGGCTGTTTCTGGAGTGGGGATACTAGTATCAAGTATAACAAGAATAATGGATCCAACACCTATCGCTGAAGGTAATTTTGGAGTGCTTGTTGCTGTAATTTCTATTATAGCATGTTTTCTGTTATATATTTATCAGAAATATAGTGGATATATTAATCGTAGTTTAACTATCTTGGCACAGTCAGAAGACAGTAAGAATCATGTGTTAAATGCTTCACTTGTATTACTCGCGATTGCTGCTAGTGAATTTCAAATCTATATAATTGATGGCTTCGTCGGATGTTTCATTGGCTTTTTAGTGCTTCGAGGTGCATATGAAATCTTCACAGATCTAAGAAGTTATAATAAGGGAGACGAAATCAACTTCGGAAAATATAAACTGGGACTATGGAAGAGCTTTAATCGTTTTCAATATCGAATGCTTCAGAAGTGGGTATTATATCAAATTTTCAAGAATTACAACACCACTGAGATGATTCAGGAAAGATTTTCACTTGATTTTCAACCAATTGTAATTAAAGAAAGTCACGGTAAACCATTTCTAATAAAATTTGGCTATAAAGAAGAAGATATCAAACAAGCCTTAAAAGAACTTGAAATTAAGAAATTAGTCCAAATGAATCAAAATGTATACTCCTTAAGCGAAGAGGGAGAGGAACAAGTCCGAAAAGGCAAAGCAAGATATAATCGTTAGAATAATTCACTCCGTCCCCTTATCATATCCAAAGAAATATTTTGCAAATTTAATGGAAAATTGTCTGGTTTCCATTCGTTCCTTATCTTTAGTTAATTTCAGATCAGTTTGCTGAAACGCTTCCTCAAACACTCTCAAAAACCGCTCACCATCAATATGTAAGCTATAAGTATTATACGCAGGTTTAAATATTAATTGAATCGCAATCATTTGGTTTAGATGATGGGCCAAAGCAGTTTTTTCAAGGTTAGTCTCTTTTTTAAGTTCACGGAATGATTTATCCCCAGTAAGTAAGCTTAACAAAATCTGGAGTCTTTTTTCATGAGATAATGCGTTTAAAATTGATTTTATTTCCTCAAAGTTATGTTCATAGCTAGCGAGGAGATCTGGAATAGGTAGTTCACTCACTCTTTTCACCTCTTTGGGTGTTCCTCTGAATCGGTATTAACCAATCAATTTCTGAGGATGGATCTTCTAATCCCCTATATCGATTTGAATCATACTTCTGAAGAATATATGGGTATCGTTGGCTAATTTTTTTATGAGGCATCCAAGTTTGATAAACATAAGCCCCTTGCTCATTTTTATCAGACATTTGAGTAGTGAATTCAATATAATCGGTTCGGGGAAGACTCTTCGTAAAGAACTCAAGAGGTTCCTCCTCAATCTCCCCAATTTCAATACCGACCATTACATAATAGTGGTTTGTCTTTGAATAATCTGCGGGTTCTAAATGTAGCTCGTATCCAAGTGTGGATCTAGATGATATCTTCTCTAAATATTCTTTATATTGTTTTGTCAAATTCATGAAACGAATCCATAAATTGCCAATCTCATTCTCATAACTCCATTCTTTGGCCTCATGAAATGGATTGCCAAAGAAAACGCATCCCAGTAGCTTTATTTGTTTATCCTTAATAATTTGAGGATTTGGGGTTGATGATTCCTTCATAATTCTCAATCACTCCTAATTCACGATGAATAATTAAGTTTTCCTATTATAATAGGAAAGAGTACTACCAAAAGCGGAATTAATATAAGTCTAGAACAAAATTGATATTTTGGTGAAAAACTAGTGCCAAAAAAGTATTTTGAATTACGACCGATTGGGTATGTGCATGTAGAAGGAGAGGATCCTTACAATGCAGACTACTTCGTAAATATTGATGAACCCTTCCGTGAGGGGTTAAAAGAATTAGATAAGTTCAGTCACGTCTATGTAATCTGGTGGGCTCATAAGAATGATACAGAGGAAATGAGAAACTTGGAATCATGGAGTATTGTCCCACCCTATGGTGAAAATCCTCCTGAAACTGGAATTTTTGCTACACGAGCTGAATATCGCCCAAATCCTATTGGAATCACGGTAAGTAAGATCTTATCAGTTGATGTTGGTGCAGGAATTGTCCGTGTTGCAGGTTTAGATACAATGGATGAAACTCCCGTTGTGGACCTAAAAGCGTATTATCCTATCTCGGATAGGATACGTGATTGCCATATTGGACCTTGGCTTAAAGGTTGGCCTGAATGGCAAGAAGATGGGGCTGCCTGGTGGGCTGAGCAAAGCTTTTTTGATGAATAAGCTTCAATTGACTCGAAAGTTAGGTGATAGATAGATGAGCTATGAAATTATTGATGTGAATTCCAAGAATTTGGATCAAATAGGACTGTTCTGTAAACAATCCCAGAAAAAAGAAGAAGGATATCAGAATAAACTTGAGTGGATAAAAGAACGTTTTCCTGAAGGATTGAAATATAAAATATTGAAAGTAAAAGAACCTAACAAGTACTCTTACCGTGGATTTATAGAGTATATTCCGAGTGAATTCAACTGGAGGGGTATTCAAGCTGATAATTTCATGATCATCCACTGTATATGGGTTGTGGGCCGTCATAAAGGAAAAGGATATGCTTCTGAACTAATTCAATATGCAATTGATGATGCCAAACGTCTAAAGATGAACGGAGTGGTAGGAATTTCAGCTAACCGAGGAACCTTTCCTCGCAAGAAAATCTTCAAAAAAATGGGATTTGAACTGGTAGACAAAGCAGGGGACGGTGTTTTTTCTCTCCATGCACTAAGATTTTCAGAATCGATTAATAAACCTTCTTTTCTTCCCATCACGAGTGAGAACGTACCTAGTGATGAAGGAGTAACCTTGCTATACACCTATCAATGTCCTTACTCACCACTCGTAATTAAGGATGTTGAAAAGTTCGCTGATAATAATGATAAAGCATTCCGAGTGAAGTTAGTCAATTCGGTTCAAGAAACAAGGAAGACGGTTCTTCATCCGTATGGATCTTTTTGTATATACTGTGATGGGAAGGTAATCCCGTACAAAGCAGGACTTAAAAAACTAATTCTTAAGAACTAAAGGAGGATAAAAAAACTCCTCCTTTTTTCTAAATTATCCATCAAAGCCTAGAATCTCAGGCATTTCCATAACAGGAGGTTCCATTCCATAAATCTCTTGGTATGCCAATACAATAGATGTAACAAAACGACGCAAATTATAGATTCGCTGGCGAATTTCATCTTTCGCATCTGGTTTAACATTCATTAATTTGTGAATGACATGAACTTTTGCTTGGATTTCCATTTGGAAGTGGTTGAGAATAGCAAACGTACTATCAAAGAGCAATATATTGAGAGTGAGATTTTCTTTACCGCCACGAGCTTCAGGTCGGTTTAAAGCAAAACCAAATGACATGGAACGAACAGACAGGGTGTCAGTAAGGTCAATATCAAAGCTAGAAGCAATCTGTCTATCAAAAGTGCTAGCAAAACCACAGTTATTAAACGACCGATCAGAAATCTCAATTAATTTGGTGAAATTGTCTTTAAGAACCTCAGGAAAGACAATGATTGGTATAGGCCCTTGTCTTTGAGCAAAGAACGATACAATGATTCCTATTGAATGTTCTTCGATACCAGCAGAGATATCTTCTTCACGAATTTTCTTTTGAGTTTTCAGAACGAGTTCTGTATCCAATCCAATAAGCTCGGGTTTTCTGATAAATCGAACATAAACTATCGAACCTACAAAAATAAGTAGAACCGCTGCACCAGCGATAAATAATACTTCTTCTGGAAGACCACCACCTGTTGGACGAATGATCTGTTCATTCCCTATTCGATCAGGGTAATTTCGGATATCAAACGCAACTGGATTACTATTACCATTCACATCCTGAGTTGAAACCCAGTAGAGTACCTCATAATTCTCACTTTCTTGAGGAAAAGGAACAGTCACGGCATAAGTCAATATTCCACCTTCAGATTTATTGAAACTCATGAGAATTTCTGTGAAATCTTGATTGTGCGACGAACCTTCCCCTCCATCACCGAGTACCTGATAGTAGTAATATAAGGTTACATTCGCAACACCTGAACCATATTCTTCTATATCCGCATAGAAAGATAAATGAGTCGGATCATTGCTATTTTTTACAAACCACACACCTTGTCCTTCTTCATAGGATATCCGTGGTGCAACTCCATCAACGATTGTGAAATTATACGTTTTTACGGAACTAATTCCAATATCCGATTCGGCAGTAACAATAATCATTGCTGATGTATTATAGTAAATCGGATCAGAAAGTGAGTAATCTAAATTCCAATGGCCAGAAGCATTTGCAAAAAAGAGTGGTTCAATTATATCAAATACAGTTCCATTTAGATAAAGCTCGTACACAACAGAATCAACAGCATTTCTAGAATCATTGACCTTTAAACTAAAGATAAAGTGTCCATCAGTATCCTGTTCTATACTTGCTGTGAAATCATGGATATCAGGACGACTCTCAATCAATATTTCTATTTCATCTAGTGTCCCATTATCAAGCCCATCGGATGGAGTGACTCTAGCACGCCAGATGTCTCCTGCTGTAGTAATGTCTGAATTGATGATGTGCATATTGTCATATTGGGGTTGATATACTCCGTTAAGGTACCATTCTAAATAAGAAGCATCAGTATCATTCACATCAGGATCCAAAAGCATCAAAGAAATGGTAATGTTTTCATCCTCAATTACGATTCCAGGGTATTCATTTCCAACATAAATGAATTCTATGATATCAGGAGCCTTATTAATAACAACTATAGTCTGAGAGGTGAGATTATTAGACCATACTGTTCCACCAAGATCAAGAACTTGGATTACTGCATACCATGAATCACTTTTGACCAACTCGCTACTAGGGATACTTGTTTGATTATCAAACATGGGTATGTAAATACCATTACGATACCATTGTATACTGGTGGCTCCTTCATCAAGTGAATCTCCATCATCATCGACATAGACTGGATCTAATAATTCTATTAAACCATCGGAATAACTGGAGTTATAGGGATTATAGGTATCATTATTACTTCGTAAAACTACATCAATTAGTGTCGGGAGAGAATTGATAACAGTAATACTGGAAGAAGTAAGGATAATAGAGTAATTCTCTCCATCAAAGGCTTCCAGGGTAACATACCAGAAATCATTCCTGTTCAAATAGGTAGCATTAACTGTGGTTAAACCATTGAGACTTACTTGTAGGATATTATTTCTGTACCAGCGAATACGGGGGGTTGACTGATTGTCATCATCATAATCAGAATAATCCCAAGTAACGGTTAAGTTTTGTACTGCAGTGGGAGAAAAAGGTGTTAATGAAATATTAGATGCAATAGGTGCTGTATTAAGGATAGTAATATTTGATAGGGAGAACCAACTACTATAGAGATCACCGTCCCATACTCTGACCCGAGCAAACCACTCTTCTCCTTTAGAAGTATTTTGATAAGAGATACTTACAAAGTTATAGTAATCCGATTGATTAATACCATTAAGGTACCATTCGATGATACTGCCATACTCAACGTCAGTGAGGTCATTATCTCCAAAAATGTAATCGAATGCAAGATCATCACTTGCATAGAATGAAGATTGTGTCCAAAATAAACTAGCAAGGTAAGGAGCTGAATTAGTTATGCTAATGGCAGATGAGTTTTTACTAGATCCGAAATCTCCATATAAATCTCGGGGAGTGACTTCCACCCACCACAAATCATCTCTTTGAGTAAAGGAGGCGGGAACTGATGTCAATCCATTTAAGGTGGGTATCAAAGTAACCACACCAGATCGATTTCTGAACCATCGGTACTCAGAGCCATAGGCAAAGCCATCCACAAGAAATACATCATAAGCTGGAACTCCTTGGAGACCATCGATATCTGTTACATTATATCGAACTACTAAATCGATATCGGACCCAAATGCAATTCCATCGCTATAAGTTCCGTTTTCTGGATCATACCCCTGTATCTTTATCTCATTTCCAGGGATTTCAGGAGGAGTATTACCAATTAAAATGTTTATCCCGTAGAATTTACTATTAACTGCTTGCCCAACATCCGTT
>JAEOTM010000203.1 GCA_016839815.1 Candidatus Hodarchaeota archaeon | reverse complement strand
TCCATCTTTTTACGTTTACTTTTAAAAGATAAATCGTTAATTAAGCTTGTAAGACCAGAAAACTTTTCTAAGAAGGAAATTGTTTTCGATTCTTCCTCTGATAAGGGATTGGGTTCAATATTGATAGTTTTGACCAGATCGATTAATTCTAGATCGAGTCGTACTCCTATCTGGCTTAGAAAAGATCGTCCCTTAGTGTGATCAACTGTAATTTTCGCAATACTCATACGTTCTGGCTTTAGACCCACATTGACACCTCTGAATCCAATAATAAGTGAATAACTATAGCAGTCTCAATTTCGCTCTTGTATAGATAAATTTGACGTACATTATATCGATGAAGTGAAGCTGAACTTTATTAAATGGATTAATATGAACTAGTGTTATGCAAGAGGATTCTCAAGTTCAGGATGATTTTCTAAGTAATTATGTAGTAATTCCTAGTAAATATGCAGAAATGGTAAAATCGGTATTTAAAAGTGATTCTAGAGATTTATGGAATGAATTGGACTCTCTAAATAATCAATTACAGGATCAAAACTATCTAAATGTTATTTCAGCATTGGAACAGGAACAACCTCTTTTTGCGTTATCTCGGCAAATCTTCTTTGCTGAAGCTATTGAAAAATTAACTGGCCAGTTTGTTTCAAAGAAAATGATTCAATATAGAGGATTTTTATTAAATTGGGAGAAAGTTTTCGCAATTTTTAGACTTTTAGTGACAATTTCCAACTTATTTTCTATATCGAAGTTATCAAAAACTGCTAATCAAGGGTTCACTTCAGTACAAAATACTTTTGAGGATTTATGGGGATCACAATTGCCTATTGAGGTAATGAGACCTGGAATCGCTCTAAAACAGATTGATCATACATCGATCTTTAATGTAATAAAAGCGATTAATATCCAAAGAAAGCTTGCTAAGACAACCATGAGTTTAATTGAGAATTCTAAAATACTCAAAAACGCGTTACATACAATAGAATTTCTCTCAAACACAGAATTAACAAGTTGCGGTCTATCAGGTCCCATAGCACGCGCTTCAGGAGTAATTACTCCAATAATTGATCTACCACATAGTAAAGTCCAGAGATCTTCCTACTTTTTTACCCAATTCGCTTATGGAAAATCCCCCTCTCCTTTGAGAATCATGGAAATCTGCTCACGAGAATTAATATTAGCATTAGAAAGAATGGTTTACCTTTACCCTAAATTTCAAGGTAGAGTGAAAGAATCAAAATCACTCCCAGAAAATTCAGGTCAATTATCAGCTTCTTTCCCCACAACTTTTGGAGTGAATCATATTACTATAAATTTGAAAGACGAGAATGTAAAATATGTAAATTTTATTCCCTTTGAATTTGGAAACATTAACGGTATATCGAAAATCATTGATATGAACTCAGTGGCTCTAACACCATATTTCTTAGCGTTCCTAAATCCTGTAATAAGATTTGAATAATCCTCTATTTGGGGGAAGGATATTCTAAAATTCTTGTAGTAATTCCCAAAGTGACCCCTAAAGAAAAAAGGAAAAGAGAAAAATGAGAATTAAGGTTTAATACCTAATTCTTTCTCTTTTTTAGCAATATCGAGTTTGGTTTTTACAACTGTATCAGGATTTAAACTCATGGAGTCAATTCCACATTCAACTAAGAAAGTTGCGAATTCTGGAAAATCACTTGGAGCTTGTCCACAAATACCAATCTTACGATTGTGAGCCTTAGCAACATCAATAACTGATTTTACTAATCTTTTTACGGATTCATTACGTTCATCATAGATATGAGCAACTAACTCAGAATCACGGTCAAGACCAAGGGCTAATTGTGTTAAATCGTTACTTCCGATTGAAAATCCATCAAAAACTTCTGCAAAACCATCGGCTTGAATTACGTTTGAAGGGATTTCAGCCATCACATAAACTTCTAGTCCATTTTCACCTTGTTTCAATCCAGCTTTTGCCATGGTTTCAATAACTTTCTTACCTTCTTCAACAGTACGACAGAAAGGAATCATTGTTATTACGTTTGTTAAACCCATGTCGTCACGGACTCTTTTGATTGCAACACATTCCATAATATATGCAGGTGCATAGGTCTCATCATAGTAACGACTGGCACCTCTCCATCCAATCATAGGATTAGATTCTGTTGGCTCATACAAAGTCCCACCAATCAAATTGGCATATTCATTAGTTTTGAAGTCAGACATTCGTACAACAACGTCATTAGGATAGAACGCTGCTGCAATTCGAGCAATACCCATAGCTAACTGTTCAATAAAGAATTCTTTTTTATCCTCGTAGGCTGCAGTCCTTGCATCTATCTTTGCAACAATTTCACGAATTTCAGGATCAGACTCTGCTTTTTCTTTGAGTTCTTTGTAGTGAATCAAAGCGAGAGGGTGAATACCAATATAGGAATTGATAATGAACTCTTCTCGAGCTAAACCAACTCCATCATTAGGGATTTGTCCCTGATCAAATGCTCTTTCTGGAATCCCAACGTTCATCATAATTTTCGTCCGAGTTTCAGGAATATTATCAAGTTGAATCGTCTCAATCTCGAAAGGAAGGATCCCATCGTAAACTATTCCATCTTGACCTTCGGCGCAGGAGGCAGTAACCTTCATACCGTCTTTCAACACCTTTGTAGAGTTCTCAGTTCCAATTATTGCGGGAATACCAAGTTCACGGGAAACAATAGCTGCATGACAAGTCCTTCCACCACGATTAGTAATAATAGCAGAAGCGATTTTCATAATTGGTTCCCAATCAGGATCAGTCATGTCTGTAACAAGAACTTGTCCTTTCTTGAATTCATGAATACGAGCAGAGGTTTTGATGACATTCACTTCACCTTGGCCGATCTTCGCACCGACGGCTTGGCCAGTTACCAACGCGGTACTTTGTTCTTTGAGGACATAAGTTTCAATTATATTGGCTGATTTCTGCGATTCTACTGTTTCAGGACGAGCTTGTACAATATAAAGCTTTCCATCTCCTTCATAATCACCGTCACCGTTTTTAGCCCATTCAATATCCATGGCTTTTCCGTAATGGTCTTCAATAATCACAGTCCATTTTGCGAGGGTCAGAATTTCTTCATCAGTAACACAGAATTGTTTTCGCATTGAATCGGGTGTATCAACAATTTTTACGGGCCGACGACTATCTGAAGTATAAACCATCATGATTTCTTTTGAACCCAATCGTTTTCCAACAATAGGTTTCTTATCCTGTTTTAAAGTAGGTTTGAATACGTAGAACTCATCAGGATTTACAGCACCCTGAACTACTGTTTCTCCAAGACCATAAGCTCCAGTAATAAAGACAGCATCTTTAAAACCTGACTCTGTATCGATCGAAAAGATAACTCCAGATGAAGCAGCATCAGATCTGATCATTAACTGGACTGCAATAGATAAATAAACATCAAAGTGTCCAAAGCCTTTATCTGTTCGATAAGAGATTGCACGGTCAGTAAATAGACTAGCAAAACAAGAACGACAAGCATCTAAAAGGGATTCTTCACCACGTATATTTAAATATGTTTCTTGTTGACCTGCAAATGAAGCATCGGGTAGATCTTCAGCTGTTGCGCTAGATCGAACGGCAACATCCACATCAACCTTACCTGATTTTTCACATAATTCTCGATATGCTTTCCGAATTTCATCTTCGAGATCAGATGGTAATTTTGCATAACGTATAATTTCTCGAACTTTTCTACCTCTTTCTTGGAGGTTTCTAATATCATGGGTATCCAACCCAGCTAAAGCGTCTTTGATAGCATCTTCTATCCCTGCATCGCGGAGGAGATGTTTATATGCTGCTGCAGTGACTGCAAACCCGTTTGGGATATTCACACCTTTTTCAGTCAAGTAATGATACATCTCGCCAAGGCTCGCATTTTTACCTCCGACAAGGGGAACGTCTTCAATTCTAAGTTCATCGAACCATAGAATGTTTTTTTCTTCTCTAGACTTCGACATAGTTACACACGTCTATAATTTAATTAAAAAGCTATTTTAAATGACTTACTCGTCTTAACAGCTGATATTCGTCAATTCGTTTGTTTCTAGTGGACATTAATAAATGTAATTTACTACATTTTCTGAAAATAAAACAGAAAAAACACAATTCTCAGTAATGACATTTGATAGAATATTAAGCTTGAAAGAGTGGTTCTAGAATATAGTCAGGATTTATTTTTAATTCAGAAATAAGTCTTCTCAGTACGTTGTTGGGTCCTCAGGGGGGAGATCAGCGTCTGAAAATGGTACGACTCCCAATTTCTTCATGAAATTGTCAATTGATTTCAAATATTTTGTCTGATCAAAGCCATGCATATCTTTGTATAACGCCTGATCAAGAATACTTCCAATGTATTGGAATTCTTCCCGATAAAACGAATTTGAAAATGTCTGGGTCTTTTGGAGTAATTCGATCAGAGTATCATCGTCAGTCAAGTCGAATTCAACTCCATTTATTGAAGATAATATTTCTGGATGTTTTGAGATTAGATACCACTCCATTCCATGAATCAGAGCGTCATGAAGAGCAGCAACTCCAGCAGACATTTTACCTTCAGATATTCTGCGTTTACCACCTCTCATATGTAGTTGTGCGCGTAATAATGAAGCATCCTCAGGTGTCATCTGTTCAGGATCCATTAATCCAAAATGAGGCATAGTGAAACCTGTGGAAGACCTAAACATAAATAATGTTTTACTAAATTCATATCTTTTCTCTCATCAAAAAGGCAGGGAGAAAAGGTGGTTAAAATAAAAAATAAAAGGATAAGTATTTTTTACACTTCATAAAGAGCGAAAATTCTTACCTGCGTATTTAGCCTTATCACCTAGCATTTCTTCAATCCGAATCAATTGGTTATACTTTGCTAAACGCTCGGATCGACATGGGGCTCCAGTCTTGATCTGGCCTGTTTTCAAACCAACCACAAGATCAGCGATAAATGAATCTTCAGTTTCTCCACTGCGATGACTTACCATACTTCCCCAATTATTATCCTGAGAAAGCTTTGCTGCATTTATACTCTCAGTTATTGAACCGATTTGATTAACTTTTAGAAGGAGAGCATTACAAGCTTTTTTATCAATAGCCATTTGAATCCGATCGAC
>JAEOTM010000202.1 GCA_016839815.1 Candidatus Hodarchaeota archaeon | reverse complement strand
TCTTCTAAGAAAAAGAAAACGAGAGGATTGACTCTTTCCACATTGTTTGGAAACAACAGTCCGTGGGTGATTCATGGAAGGGTGTCTAAGATATTAAACTGTCCAGTAATATTCATTTCATTTTGAATTGCTTAATTCGCGAATTATCTGCTGACGAACTAGCCATTCTTTTCTAGCAAGTTCCTTATATCTAAGTCGGGGATTACACCCACCTTTAGAATGAAAATAAAGCTGTTTTAGGTAATCCTCGGGAAATTCTGGATCAGGAATAATGATAAACTTATCATCTGTAATTCTTTTCTTACAGTAGGAACAAATCATTCTTCTTCTATCAAATTTTTCAAATTCCTCGCCTTCTCGAGTAAAATTCTCAAACCACTCTTTAGTAAATAACCCACTACTTTGGGACTTGAATTGGGAAATCGCCTTTGTAGACTTAAGTTTATATTTTTTCTTAATGTGAGAATCAAACATTTTCACTAATAACTTATCTATCTCTTCCCAACTCATGAAAAACATAATATCTTATCGAATTTAAATGAATTTTCAAGAGTAACTATATTATAACTGCATTTAACGAAGAAGGAGGGATAAGAAAATGAATCCTCACATATCCCGAAATTTTGTCAGGTTTAGCAAAATAAGTTAGTGGAAATTATGCAGATGATTATTATAAGCATCTAAATAACGTTGAAGAATATCACGATCCCATAATATGATGCCAACTTTAGTTGCATATTCTCTAGCTTTTGCTGTGAAATATGATGTTGTAACTACCATCAATGATTCACAGTCATAAAAGAAACCTCCACCTTTCAGCTTGATTAAGACCTCATTACCAATCTTAGTGGACGGTCGATAACGTTTAGCCTGTACCCCTGTGCGTACCTGATTCTTACTGACCACCAAATCAACTCCATGATCCCCAGATCCTTGAATATTTACTACTTGATACCCTTGGGTCCGAAAAAGTCCTTCCAAGAAATTCTCAAACTCCAGCCCCGACATTTCATCCACACGATGAAGATTGATCTCCAAAGGAATGACAGGATGACGTTTTAAGTCACCACCACAATGAATACAGGTATTCATCCCTGACTGACACATAGTGTCATAACAGGCAGGGCAAATCGTCCGTCGACAAGCTTGACACATATACGCAGCTTCTTCCTTCACAATCATCGCACTGTCCATCTGACAATAGTAGGGAAGAAGGATGGGTTCAATAGGGAGGAGTTGTTCAAAACTGTGTAAGACCTCAGTCCGCTCTGTTTGGGACAACGGATGAGTGGGGAGCTGGCGACGAAGATAATTCAAAATATGAGGAATCTCATCAACATGGGACACCGAATACGCCCGTAAGCCGTCCAGAGTAAAGAATGTTTCACTAAACTGGATTGTAGAAACCTTTTGAGACCGAAAAAGGATCTCCCATTGAGGAAGAGTAAGCTGAAAACCATGAGTGTCTGGTTGGAAACCCTGTTCGGATGCAAGCTGATGTAAAATACGAGTCCATTCAGATTGGGAAAGTACTATAAAGAAATCATGCCGATGGTGCATATACACCACCGCTAGAGAGTATTGTGTATTTCTGAGACTCTCAAATATGTTTTTGAATGTAGGATCTGTCAGATTCCATGTTTGCACAAAATTCGAAATATATCCGTACTGTTGGTCAAGGATAGCGGAAGTGATTTTTTGAAGGTAAGAATTGGGATAATAGGTATATCCGATAAGTCGACCTTGTTCACTAAGTCTTGTCAAACAAGGGTCAATCAATGGCATGATTTCAGAAAGATAAAGATTGTATTGTTGGCCAAGTTTAGAAAAATCGACAGGAGTATCGGTATCTGAAAGAAGATCCAGAATAGAGGTTTGAAAGCGCGATTTATTAATAACCGTATTAGAAGCAGTTTTTAGATAATTTTTCTGGGTTCCAAGCTCAAGACGTACCAGAAAAGAGGGCACGTTGGCTTGTTGTTGAATTGAATCAAGATCAATTTGGGAGGTAGAGTCGGAAAAGGAATCATGTAAGGTTTTTTGAATACGTCGACGAGTATTCAGGAGGTAGATTGAAGAAACTAGGAATATACTACCAAGAAGAATTGCAATGAAAGGAAGAATGACAAATGGGATTAAAAAGCGAGGAGACATCCAGGCGGGATCCACGTGAAACTCAACGATCTGTTCTAAATAGATTGCTTCCCTAAGTAAGAAAACCAGTCGGATTTGATGTAAACTGGCATGGTCAGGGGTAATAGTGAAGTTAAGAGTGATTTTCTGATTAGGTTCCAAGTATACCCAGCTATTATTTTGTCCTAGAATCGTATCGTCCTTACTATAGATAAGAATGTTCAGATTCAATGGGAAGATTTCAGGATTAGTTAGAGTAAAGGAGAGAGTAAAAGATTCTCCATCATATGCAATACTAGGTGCAGAGTGTGTTTCTTCAATTGAAGGAGGAGACATAACATAAAAATGAAAAGTCTTTATTGTACCCATTCCCCAAGTATCATTAGAAAATATGGTAAGAGTACGATTATACTGACCCTCTGGAACAATAGTATATGGAGAGGTAAGGGGAGTATCCGATCCAGTATCCCACCAATAATAAAGTTGGCCTAACGAAGGATCAGAAATATTTAGCTGGATCAGTGAATTGGGTAGCAAGATAGAGTTATTTGAAAGGGAGATCAGTTCAATCTCAGTAGGTAAGTTGGTATAAAAAGAATAAACAATAGTAGTAACATGATTAGCAGCATCTATCGCTCGTACTGTCAGTGTATGCCAAGCTTCAAGTGGAAACGGGGTTAGAGTATACGGATACGTGAGAGGAGTAAAAGATTGAGTGTTCCATCTATATGTAACTTCCTGAAGAGTAGAATCACTAATATTTAGCTGAATGATCTGTTCTGGAGGAAGGATAGCTCCATCATATAGATAATTTTCAAGAAAAATGATAGGTGAACTAAGATCAATATAAAATCGGAAAGTGGCTTCCGTGATTGTTCCCAGAGTGTCATTTGCATAAATTCGCAGAACATGCCACCCCTCTATCTGAAGAGGATATACAACCCAATCAGTAGTAAAATTCTCAAAGATTGATTCATCTATCCATTCATACCAACTAGCCTGAAGGTCTGAATCAGTAATATTAATGAGGATTTCTATCTCGGCTTGAATGTAAGTGTTGTTGACTGGTGAAAACAGAGTAATAATTGGTTGGGGATTTACTTCCCAATAATAGAAAACACTTGTTTGATGTCCTACAGAATCATTGGCAATCACACGAAGAGTATGCCAACCCTCAATAGAGGGAGAGATAAGCTCCCAAGGACTGAAAAAAGGAGAGAGAGGATCACTATTCCACGAATACCAAACGTTCGTGAGGGAAAAATCAGTAATATTTAGAATAATTAGCATCTCTGAAAGAATCATTGTATCATTTTCTTGATTAACAAGAGTAATATTGGGAGCAGCGGCTTCACAGTAAAAGTGAAACTTAATGGAAATCACCGCTCCATCTGTATCATTACATGTGACGGTTAACCAATGCCAACCCTCAACAATATCTAAAGTTACATTCCACTCTGTTGCAAAGGAGTGATTCCCTCCATCATCCCATTTATACCAGACCTTGTGGAGATTACCATCAATTATATTGAATGAGAGAATGGTCCCAAACTCATATATGGAGTTATTTGTGTAGGAAATAAGTGTAATTTTTGGAGGAAGGTTAATCCACCAGTAATAGCTTATTTTAGTGACATGGCCAACTGTATCATTCGCATATATTATTAACCAGTGATATCCTTCAAGGGAGGGTTTAGTAATCCTCCATGGAGATAATAACGTATAATTAACCCCGAAATCCCAAGTATACCATACTTTATCCAACCAAGAATCTGAAATATTTAATTGAATATGGCCATCTGAACTCAAGTGCGAATTATTTATATTTTCAAATAAAGAGATGATGGGAAAGTCGATATCACAATAAAAGGTATAATGCGCTTCAACCATCCACCCAGCAGTATCGTTTGCATAAATAGTCAGTAATTGCCAACCATCAACGGGGTAAACATCTAAAGACCAGTTACTTGCAAAAAATTGGATGGTGTTATTATTCCATTGATACCAGACAGAACCAAGATTATTGTCACTAATATTGAAAGAAATTACAGAGGATTCATGCAATAGAGAAGCATTGGAATGAGAAATTAGTTCAATAGATGGAACTTGATTTATAAACCAGCTGAATTTCCTTGTAGACACACGTCCTAACGAATCATTCGCTGAAACACGAAGAAGATGGGGGGATTCAACAGATGGACACGAAATTTTCCACGGGGAACTCAAGGATATATTTATCCCATTATCCCAAGAATACCAAACCTTATCCAAGGAATAACCAGTAATATTTACGTTAATTAATGTATCCGAAGTGATAAAGGAATTATTTTCAGGAGAAAGTACCGTGATGACAGGGGGATTAAGATAAGCAAAAAAGAAGTACCTTTTAGATACTATAGATCCATAGCTATCATTAACAAAGATGATCAGAGAATTTTTCCCATCTGTTCCATTAAAATCGATATTCCATGGATAAAAAAGGTTTTGTGGAGGCTTCTCGTTCCATTGATACCACACTGTATCTAGTGTTAGATCTGCAATATTGAACTGGACAATAAATTGATTTGTATGTAAAGAACCATTTAAAGGTGATTTTAAGGTGATATTAGGGAGAAAATTTAGACACAATAAGTAAGTTCTACTGGAAGTATGATTCCAAGAATCCCTTGCGTAAATTGAAAGTTCATGCCATCCTTCTAAAGTAGGGAGAGGAAGAAGTGAATAATCACTGATACTTTGATTTACGACCTGATCCCAATTAAAGGTGACATTGATTAGATTCTCATCACGAATAATTAGGAGGAGATCAGAATCTGAGGTGAAAATTGACCCATTTTCGATATTGTGAATAAAAATTTCAGGATTTTGTAGATACCGTGCAACATTTGATACTAATTTGATATTATCATTTTTCTCTAGGTGTTCATCTACGAAATGGCCAAATGAACTATCCCAAAAGACTGATCCAGTTTCGTTTTCGAATAACACATGTTGTATATATCCTAAACATGTTGAAAGCACTTGGGCAGAGGAATTAGGAGAGATTATCAACTGAGGAAGTGCACTATTCGCCCAAATCGAGCTAATATTTGTCCATATCGGATGATCTGCAAAGGTTGGTATCTGGGGTTCTCCAAGCCCATAGGTTCCTTCATATTCGACTCCAAAATATTCACTCACTAAATTCACACTTTGATAGAAACCAGCTTGATCACCAGCAAGAACCAAATCAGTTCCAGAGCGCCACACATTCAAAATTATATCAATTTCTTCTCCAGTAAGAGGATACCCATCTTGGGTGTTCATTAACCAAAATTGGGAACAATTTTCAAAATTTGATTGCGATAAGACTGGAAGAGATGTTCGATCCTCAAGTTTAACGAAAAAACCTAGATCTTCTAGGAGGGTACTGGTTTCTGCATCATATAATGTAGCTCCACTAGGAGAAACAGCATAAATAAATATCTCTGGTTGAGTAGGAGAACGAGTCTCCGCCTTTCTCATACGATAGAGATTAACATTGTCAAAAAAATAGTGACCTTGTTCCCCAGATGATGAACCATCGCCAATAGCTACTGGGGCAATTAAAGAACGGTAACCTGATGAAAAGAGAGTAAAAATATGGACTCCATCAATTCGGAGAGTAAAATGATCAATATACGAGTCAATAGTAAGAGTATACCATTTATTAATTTCAAAATTAAAAGGAACTGTTCTATTTTTCCCATCCTCGTAAATATACAAGCGAACAGCACTTGAATCGTAGATCCGAAGTTGAAAAGGAAAATCTAATGGAGTCCATCCTGTGAATACAGATATTGAACCAGTTTGAAAGGTAGGAATACATACATCAATTGAAGTTCGAATAAATGTGGATTCATTCAAAATAGGTAGAAAAATGTCTTGTTTACAAAGGCCAATTTCTGCTGCAGTCGAATTAATTTCTAATGAGGGTGCTTCATTTCCTAAACTTGTATTATGAGTAAAAATTGAAGGAACAGTGAGTTGCCAGTCATCAAGAGATGTAAAATCTTCAGAAAGGATTACATCCTCAATGATGGATGAACCAGATTCAATCGTGAAATTGATCTTACCTGAGCTTCCCATATTTCCCCACGAATCATTTCCAAATACTTCAATAGTATGAGAACCAAGAGCCATTGAACGAAGAAGAGTAGTTCCTGTAATGGTA
>JAEOTM010000201.1 GCA_016839815.1 Candidatus Hodarchaeota archaeon | reverse complement strand
TTAAATATTCTCTTTTCTCAGTAAGTAATTAACTTTATTCTAGAGGCTATTAGAAAATTCATGGTTTGAATGGTTTTAGGTAAGCGAAATGACAGAAAAACGTAAAAGAATCATTGAAAAAGAGTTACATCAAATTCAGAGACAACTTGGAGTTGTTTCAGGAGTGAAGAGACGGCATGAGCTTCTCAAAAGGCAGTCGTTCCTCAAGAAAGAAATCAAAGCAATAGGTGCGAATCGGAAATGATGGAAAGTGCGAATCATTTATGTAAATTTGTGAACTCCTCTCCTGATTTTTATTGTCTAAAATGAGTTTAATAGATCTATTCAAAACGAATTTGGGAATTTAGTATTTTTAGGAGGTAACAAGATGAGTGATAAGTTTTCTAAAGAAATAGATAGATTGGAGAAGCAGATAAAAAAAATCGATAGTGAAATTGCTCTGAAAAATCGAGAAAAAGAAAAAATCCGCCAAGAAATTACATTACTCAAGCTTAAATTAAAAAAACAACAAGTACCAGTTAAGAAAAATGTATGGAAAAGGTAAAACCAGCATCAATTGTACGTGTTGGATTCATGAAAGGAACGTGTCCTTAGTACGAGAGGAACAGGATATGGGCGCCTCTAGTCTACGGGTTATCCGGAAGGGTATTACTCGGCCGCCACGCGCTAACCGATAAGTACTGAATGCTTTCATTGAAAGAAAGCACGAAACGGACCTTGAAAAGATGAATCCATTTTGCCATCAGCGATAAGCCATGGGGATTGGCGACGATAACCATGAGATGGTAAACGAGTGCTGGGATCTTTCTTGAAAGAAATCCCGTTGATAGAGCAGTTTTCTTAGAAGAAATACGCGTGGAGGTTTCCCGACATGCTCAGCCAGCTGCCACTCATCGCACACGGGCTACTAATTACTAATTAGTGTGAAAATTGTCAGTCCTCTCGTCCCTTTTGTCAACACCAGAGTCTGACTTACTAAATCCTTTCTATTCTTTTTCAGTAAATTCCTACTTTCTACTGGATTTACGTTTGTAAAGAATGAAGGGAACCACCCAAATAATCCCTAAGAAAATATCAAACCCAGCAGTACTTGAGGGCTCCGTAGTTTCAAGAGTAGTAGATACAGTTTCTGTCTTTGTATTTGATTCAGGAGGTTCTACGGACACATGTACAGAATCACTTATATTATTCCCAGCTTGATCAAATACAGTACACACAAACACATAGTTATTTGGTGTAGCTAATAGGAACTCAGTGATATTGATATTTATACTTGCCCCGTCCCAAATATCTGAATCAATGAGAGTTTCATTACAAAAAATAGTATATGAAGCAGGATTTACATCCGAAGGATACCAGATAATAGTGGCAGGTAAGGCATCCTTATTATCTGTACTATATACAATGTCATTAGGTTGGTCAATCGTGGGATTAGTAGTATCAATTGTAATCGTAACACTTGTATGTCCTTCATTACCCACAGAATCATTACCATAGGCATGTACAGTATAAATTCCGTCAGCTAAACCCCGTTCTAGAGTGAATGGCCACGTCTGATTTTCTATATCAGCTCCCTCAATCCAGTACCAGTAATGATCCGCCTCTCCAGAGAGGGTAATTGGTATAATATTCGTTGAATAGAAAATTGAGGTGAGAGAGTCTATGACAATGAGAGGTGAGATGGTATCCACGGTAAACATGACGGTGGTTGTTCCAATGTTTTCTGCAGCATCTACAGCAACAATAGTGACATTATGGGTTCCCTCGGTTAAATCTACAAGGATAGAACCACTAGGAAGAGCCGTAGTATTTGCAATATCATCAATATAAATGGTGGGGGTACCATCAGAAATGGTATAATTTAATTGGATTTCATTTTGTCCATAATCCTTATTGGATGGGCTAATAATGTTAACAATTGGCGAAGTAATATCGACTGTGAACAGAACTGTGAATTTCCCGATATTGCCTGCTATATCGACCGCGACGATAGTAATATTATGACTTCCCTCAGCTAAATCTGTGAGGATAGAATCACTAGGAATAGTCGTTGTATTCGCAATATTATCAACATAGATCGTAGTTGTAGTTGAAGAACCATCAGAGACAGAATAGGAGAAAGTAACGTTAGCTCTTGTGAACGTCCCATTAACTGGGTTGACAATTGTTATACTAGGAGGTAAAATATCTGTTTTTGCAATATTCAAGGTAAAGGTACCTGATCCCTGTAAAGAAGTTATCTTTATACCATATTCACTTGGAGTAATATTCCATACACTTAATATATCGGGATAAGTAGTACTGTTTGCAGAACCTATCAAAGTTAAGGTCCTATCATATAAGTCAAGGTTGAAATCCGTATTTTCAGGCCCAGTGAGGGTGAAGTTATAGTCCTCCGCGTTGAGCGGAATTACATACCACATTTCACCTCCTGGACTAGGTCCTGGTAAATTATCCGTAGTGTTACCTAACTCAAAAGTAGTGTCCATTGGATCAGTATAACCAAGTTTATAAGCGTTTTGTGGGGAATCACCCCACTCACCAAAGTCATAATAGATGTTAAGAGAGAAATCCCCAGATCCTGCATAACACCTTATCTCAATAAAGTAGGTAACTACATGATCCCTTCCCCCAATCTCGGCAAATCCCTCTTCTCTCCATTCAATTAGCTCTACCAAGTAACCCGAGCTTGTTGAACTTTGAAGAAAAGCACTCTGACTATAGTATAAGTATATATCAGGGTCGAAATTCGCAGATCCTGTAAGAGGAGTGAGATAAATCCAAGTTTCATAGTAATCATATCCAAATATATCTGGTTCGGGGTAGGTTACAGTCACACGGTAATAGATTCTATCCCCAGAACTAGAAAGATGCCCCATCGCATAGCCTAATTTAATTTCAATCGCAGTACTAAAAGAATCCCCTGGATCTGCATTAATGCAAGAAGGAGGAAAGGAGAATAAGATGATAACCGATAAAATCATAAGAAAAAAAGCACTGATATTAGGAAAAGTTTTTATTTTTGTTAAATTCATAAAATCTACCTTATTTCTACAAATGGCTAGCTATTACCTGAATTGAAAATGCTTACATAATTACATCATCTCCCTAAATAAAGGTTATCACTCAAATTCGTAGGGTATATTTTTGATTCTCATTACTCACCCACAGGTTGCTTCCTTGAAATTCGTGTGGAAAAGGTCAGTCCTCATGCTTTCTATTCTTAGAAATGATCGAAATTCCGTATTTACGAAAGCCATTTATCTAGGAATTATTATATCCGATTTAGCATGTGAATTAATAGTAAACCAGAAATAGCCTTAAGGAATCGTAGAAAGTGTTCTCTTGAGTCTTCTGATCTTTTGTCTAGTAGTCATTCTTCCTTTGAGGGAAAAACATGTACACATACTATTGTGTCTGGGAGATTCTCTTTTGACTTCCAAACTCGTGAAAATTAAGAAAGCACAAACAAAGGAACATATAAAATCGACGAAGAGTTTTTTGAAATAATTTTTCGGGAGTGTGTGCCTAAACCATTGTCGCCTTCATGCTTTCCGTTTCATAATAATTACTAAACCTAAAGCTGAAAGGATTAGAAAAAGTGGTGGCCAAGCAGAACGGGATGAAACTTCTAAAGGAACACTCACGAAAACCTCATCACTGTTGCTATTCCCCGATTGATCAGTCACGGTACAAGTAAAGGTATAATTACCTGGTGATAAGCCTGATATATTAACCATAATGCTGTCCCCATTCCAGGGTCCAGCTTCAAGCGTAGTTCCGTTTTTCATTATCTGATACGTGGCTGGATGGTTGTCCGACGGATTCCAAACAATCTGGTGAGAGGAAATCCCTTCGACGAAGAGTATATCCGTAGGATGATCGATATATGGGAGCGTTGTATCGATTACAGTGACTTTAACACTATCTTCTACCCAATTCCCTGTTTCATCATAAACAATGCAGATATATTCATAACTACCAGTAGTTAAACCATCAATATCTATGATAACAGGTTCCCCATGCCAAGGCCCACCTGCAACCCAAATACCGTTTCTTTCAACACGGAAGCTCTCTGGATAAACATCAGAAGGATTCCATTTCAATATATGACCAGTTGAGCCCTCCTCGTAAGTGAGATCATCAGGATGGTCAATGGACGGATTAGTTGTATCTTGAATACTAATTATGTTAACTATGACCGTATCACTCACAGAATTTCCAAGTGCATCGAAAACCGTACAGGTGTATTGATAGGTACCTGCTGGAAGACTGTACACATTAACAATAATTTGTTCCCCGGTCCATGGCCCTCCGACGACCTGGGTTTTATTCCTTGTGACTAAAAAGCTTGACGGAGTCGAATCTGTGGGCGTCCATGTAATAGTACAACTAATATTTCCCTCTTCACTTATAATATCTTTTGGTTGATCAATTAGGGGTGGAGCAGTGTCAATTTTGAAGATCGTAATAGCATGTGCTATATTGCCAGCAGAATCGTTTCCATAAGCATGCAGGGTATAGATTCCATCTTCAAAGGTCCTTTGAAATATAGAGGTCCAAGAATAATTTATGCTATCAATATTCGCAATATAATACCAATAATAATCTGCAGCTCCAATAAGAGAGATTGAAACCATCCTACTAGAGTAAGTTATCGCATTTGGAGAATCAATCACAATTATGGGAGGAGTGGTGTCAATTGTGAATGAAACACTTGAATGTACTTCAATGCCAAACGTATCATTAGCATAGACATGTAGTGTATATGTACCGTCGGTTAATGTTCGTTGGACTGATGAGCTCCATGTTTGATTTGTAGTGTCAACGCTAGCTATATAGTACCAGAAGTTTTCAGCTTTCCCCGAAAAGTCAACTGTAATGGTATTAGTAGAATAGGTCTTCGGTACAGGAGAATTAATAGTCACAGAAGGATGGGTACTGAGGATGAGGTAGGTTTGTCCACCTTCAGTCTCGCCCTCGTCATTATACGGCGCACCGATTAAGATATCGCTAAATCCATCATTATCTACATCTCCTGCATCTGCCACTGCATATCCTGCCCTATCACTCCCGTATTCCCCTAGAAAAGAGGCATCAGCATCCAACAGATTTATGGTCTCATTCCAGTTGGCAGTTGGACGTCCAAGGATCAAATAAGCTTGACCGCCAGAACTGCCCCCATTGTAAGCCCCAATTAAAATATCAGGATAGCCATCTTTATTTACGTCCCCCGCACTTGAAATGGAGCATCCTGATAAATCCTGGCTATTCTCACCAATAAAAGATACATTGGCCTCTGTTAAATTCATATTATTATGCCATTGGCTTGTGGGCTTACCGAAAATAAGATAAGTCTGTCCTGCATCGACCCCTCCCTCTTCACTATAGGGAGCTCCAATTAAAATATCATCAAAACCATCGTGATTTACATCACCTGCACCTGCGACCGACAAACCCGCGCGATCGTCACTGTTTTCCCCCAGAAAGGAGACATCAGCATTTGATAAAGCGATATTCATTGGGCTAGTCACTGAGCGGCCAAAGATCAAATAAATCTGCCCCGCAAAATCTCCCCCCTCCTCATCATTTGGTGCACTGATCAAAACATCATCAAATCCATCCTGATTCACGTCTCCTGCACCTGCGACTGCATATCCAGAAAAATCGACACTATCTTCTCCATCCAATGTAATAATTAACTCGGTACCCGCTAAAGAGTCAAAGTCAAAAACAATTTGACCTGTTGCACTCCAAGATTGATCCCCGCATACAATGAATGTCCTTCCTATCCATGTGGATTCAGTGTACAGACCAATTATGAAGTCGTCCATATCATCCTTGTTAAAATCGCCTGCACCACCAATTGAAACCCCGAAATTTAAATCTCCACCAACATCAAGACAAATAATATTGGCCTGCGCTAAATCAAAGGTTGAACTCCAACTAGATCGTCCTAGAATTACATATACTGTTTCACGAATTGTACCAATACTGTCAGCTGTAGGAGCGCTAATTAAAATATCATAAAAGCTATCATTATTTACATCTCCTGCCCTTGCTACCGCAAATCCTGACTGATCATCACTGTCCTCACTTAGAAATGTAACATTTGCTTCTGAGAGACTAGTATCTTTTAACCAATCATCAGATCCTCGGCCAAAAAAAAGGTAGCTACCACCAGTCGAATCGTTCACTCCTGGAGCGCCAATTAGAATATCGTCAAATTCATCACCATTCACATCTCCAACGCCTGCTACGGCATAACCTGAATTACCGAAGTAATCTTCTCCTATAAATGAAGCATTTGCTTCTGAGAGATCTGTTTCTGGGTGCCAGTAGAATTTGGGGATGAGGTTTTCCAACAGGAGGTTCTTATCATCATAATAGGATAATTCTTCTTCTGAGAGATCTTTCGTTGTAGGACAGGTAAAGTTTACTGGATAAATCTTATCACAAAATATTAAACTAGCTTGAAGGCAAATTAATGCCATTATTATCATAAAAAACGGTTTTTTTCCTAATTTATTAAGAATCAATTTCTCTCAACCCTTTCCAGTGCTTTTAGGGGTTTCTTCCATTCTTTCATGTTTTCTATTCCAGATCAATTGGAATAATAAAATGAGTATACTTTGGTTTAAAAAACTTAGTCAGTTTCGAATAAGTTTTCTTTATCTCTTCTGAACGTGTAGGACTTTTTCAAGGAAAGTTCGATGGTAAACGAGTGCTGGGATGTTTCTTGAAAGAAACCCGGTTGGCAGAGGAGTTTTCTTAGAAGAAATACGCGTGGAGGTTTTCCGACATGCTCTGCCAGCTGCCACTAATCGCACAAGGGCTAACCGTGTGGAAATTTTCAGTCCTCTCGTATTTTCTTAGGAAAAAGCCTTAAGGAGTCTAATAGCATGTGTTCATGAGTTT
>JAEOTM010000200.1 GCA_016839815.1 Candidatus Hodarchaeota archaeon | reverse complement strand
GGGTTCGTGGATAGCGCATATCAGATCGCAGGAACAGCGAAAAGTTGGGATCAATATCCTCTTGTCTCTCCATACGACTTTTTTGAGGAACATATATTTTTTCCCCCTAAAATCCTATTTCCAAATGGAAAGGAAATTCTCAAAGGATCAATCACCATTTCCTGGACCCCCGCATTCGATACACAATTTCATCTAGTGGAATACACAGTGTTTTATTCCCCAGATGCAGGAAACACCTGGATAGTAATAAAAATCGGTATCAAAGGAAATGAATGGAATTGGAACGTTAAAACCTTTACACCAGGTGCCTACTATATGGTAAAAGTGGAGGCCTCATGTAGTGAAGGATTGAACGCAAGTGATACGTCAGATAATACGTTTAGCATTATTAAATGGGAAGAATCAACTCCAACCACCAGTTCAAATCCAAGTACTAGTAATCCAACTGATCCGCATCGTTCAACTCATCCTTTCGGGATTATGATGATAAGCTTACTCGTGATTATAAGTAGAAGAAGAAAACGGAAATTAAAGATTAAATAAGAAATACAGAAGGAACCAACCTCAAAATAAGGAGAATAATCAGAATGCAAGGCCGATTATTCAAATTAGTACTTATTACTCTCGTATGCGTTCTAGGTTGGACTCCGAATACTATCACTAAACCTCTCCCTAATGCTTTAGATTCGCAATGTACAATGAACTCAGAGGCTGATTCAGAGCTAGATGTAAGTCATGTGGAATTAGTCTATGATATATATCCCACAGGAGGGTATGTCTGCCATTTTACCTTAGAATCGCTTGGAAATAATTATACGGCAATTGGTATAGCTCATTGTGCATTTAACATATCAGAACCTGTTATTGAAGATTTTGAGCTTACCGTTTCAGAAAAGCTAGTCACTATAAGAAAAATCCCTGGAAAAAATTGGACAATCATCTCTTTTTCCATACAGGATCAAACCATCCCAATTGGATATCCATTTACAATTCAGGGAAGTTATTATGGAAGCTATGAAGCAACCCAAGCAAATATTTACAATTATACATTTGGAATTGACTGGGGAACAATTGTAGGATCACAGCATACGGTGATTAAATTTGGAACCAGTTTTACTTCTCTTTCTATTAGTCCCACTCCGCATCTAATAAACCCCCCGCAGGCAGGACAATTAGGAGTAGAAGAATTCCACTGGAATGAGATCTTACAACAGACATTTCAGGCCAAATTACGGTTACACCTAAGACAGACTCAGAACACGTATTTAAATCTAGATTTAACATTTTGGAATGCTAGCATCGGAGAAACGAAACATCTATGCCTTCAGAACAATGGATCATTTACAACAACAGGATATCTAGTTACTCCAGTATGGATTGATAGTAATGTCACATCATTCCAAATTCGGTCAGAAGAAATAATTATCATATCACTGATCGTAAATTCACAGGCTAGTGTGGGAATGAACGGGACAATTGACATTATAGTGATCGAATTGCACGATGTAATCAGTATTCCCGTATTTATCATCTCAGCTTCATCCCAATCCGAAATGTCTGTACTAATTATCATATCTTCACTTCTAGTAGGTATTTTTGCCATAAGTGTTGGAATATATCAACGAGAATGGATAATGAAGACATTAGATACCTATGCAAAACGAAATGAAACCTCCATTAAGAAATCTGAACTTTCAGGAAGTGTACCCATTCCAGAAAATACGACAGAGGAGATTCCTGCTTGGGATGTGGTGAAAACACGATGGGAACCAGTTCTCCCTCAACAAGAACTTCAAGTTATCGAAATTCTACTCCATCAAGGAATGCTTAATCAAAAAGCTATTGCTGATCAAATGCAAATCTCGGAAATGACCATGTCAAGAATTATTTCTCGGTTGGAAAGCAAGCGCTTACTTGTAAGAGAACCGCTAGGGATGTCAAATATGATCCGATTGAATAAAAAAGTACTCTGATAAGCTCAGAACTTCAACAATAAAAGAGAAAAGTCACCCTGAACCCTCTTAATAAGAAAAACTGGCTTAAAACAGGAGTCATCGTTTCTTTTAAAAAGAGGCAGATTTTAAATAGTTATTCGACAATAATAATAGATTATGAAATACTTTAAGCAAATAACGCAAATATTACTAGGAATGGTACTCCTTTCAATCCTAACAAGCGGAGTAACGGCAGTACCACAAAAAACTACCACGTTACCCGCTGAAATAAAAATAGGAGGAGTATTTCCCATTGTCCAGCGTCCAGATGCCGGCCCAGACCGTCGTGACGGATTCCTGATCGCAATCAATGAGATAAACAATCAGACGGGAGCAGATCGTATTCTTCCAGAAGGAGTCACATTGATTCCGAATGTTCAAGATGATGATAACAGTGCCGCAGGAGGAACAGCTGCAGCGCAAACGCTGATAGCCTGGGGAGCAGATATTGTAATTGGTTCCTCAGGAAGTAGTGTAAGCGCGGCTATGGCTACAGAACTAACCCCTCAAAAAATTGTTCAGATATCGTATGCCTCATCTTCCCCCGCATTGAGTGATCGGAGTCTGTACCCGTATTTTATGCGAGTATCCTCGTCTGATGCAGATCAGGTAAAATCAATAGCAGGTTTGGTTAATAAGTTTGGATGGACAAAAGGAGCCACAATCTCCACCAGTGATAGCTATGGAAGTTCTTATATTGATTATTTTACCGCAGAATGGGGTGGAACAGTACTAACTGCAGAACAGTTTGATGCTGGAGCAACTGATATTACAGCTCAAATTCAAGCAATTAAAAATGCAGCTCCTGAATTCATTCTAGGACACTTTATTGACGTAGATGCTGCTACGGTAATGAAAGAAGCCAAAGTACAAGGAATCGAAACAGTTCCGTGGATAATGACAGATGGATGGGCACATTTAGGGACGTTTAGCAGTGATGAGGAGGTAGAAGCAGCAATGCAATTACACATCGGAACTATCTCTTCATACGATAGACAAGCTGAATATTATACGTTTAATGAGACATGGTACAATCCTATGTGGAACTGGCTGGAAGGCCCAGCCCGTAGTCAAAGTGACGGAGCTCCCTTCAATTCATACGCCCCATTTGCATATGACGCAGTATATGTCGCTGCAAAGGGATTAGCAGCAGCAAATAGCGTAGATGGAGATATTTTACTTGCAGCGATGTATGAGGTTACTCATAATGGAGCATCACGAGAAATAATATTTAATGACCTCGGAGAAGTAGTAAGTCAATATAACTATGTCCAACTGAGTGGAACCTCCTTTATCCCCTTCGGAACATATAAACTTCAGAGTGGAGGGGCTCAGGCCACCCCTATCTTGGACAATCTCAACAACCTCACCCTGGCAGATGGTTCCGAATTGATGATTGAGAATAATGCTATTACACAACTAAAAGGACCAGACAATCCCCCAACCTCCACGACAACAACGACAACTACCACAACGACATTACCAAAAATCACCCCTGAAGCAAGCTATTGGGGCATACTATTCACAATATGCTGTCTAGTAATCCAAAGAAAAAGAAATAGACCACCAAAACTACATAGAGGATAGAAAAAACAATAGGATTGAAAGACCCTAATGATACGAAAAATTGTCCTAAAATCTCATTCACAATAAGTTCATTTTGTTTGGAAAACACAAGAGTGGTAGCTCCTAGGCAAAAAGGAGAGAAAAGAAAAAGAAAGAATGAAAGAAGTAACGTCCCCTCTGAAATACGTTACTCTTTCTCTCACACAACAATAAATGAAAAAGGACTAACGGTATTTTTTATGGGAGTACAGACTACTGATACAAAGAAGGATCAGGATTATACCAAAATCAAAACCAAATGTTCCAGATTCTGTTGTAATAGAAGTTGTAGGTTCAGTATCAGAAGTGAAGGTAAGGGTACTTTCATCCTCGGTAGTTGTCGTGGTTATAACAGCCGAATCATCTACAGTAATATTATCAATCTGGAAACAACCCTCAAGAGAAGTAAAACCAAATTTTTTACTTGTAGTTGTGAGAGTATTAGTATATTGGATTATTGGGAGTTTATCAAAGAAAACAATGAACAGTCCATCAGAATTTCGTGTGATATCAATATGATGATATCCAGTTAAATCAATTGATTTTTCGATTGCAATATTGTGCCCGTTTACACTATTATAACATATGAAAAGAATCGTATTACTCTGAAAACCTAATGCATATCCCGTTTTATCTGATAGGTAATCCATAACATTCGCTGCGTTATCATATCTATAATAATCTTCTACACTATTAAACACAAATTCAACCGTTAAGGCATAAGGGTCTGAGAAGTATACATCAAAACTCCAGGTTCCATATGCCACTGTACTATTGTGTAACGCTTGTGAAGTATTTAGATTATCTGAGGTTAAAAGACTAGGTCCTGCTAATGTCCCATTTACAAGAGTAAATTTTGGATCAAATGGGATGGTATGATTATAATAATACCAACCAGCAACACCGAAAAACTCCCAATCAATAAGATCATCAAGATCCTCAACTCCTTCAAATGTTTCTTCCCAAACTACAGTCCCTGTTACAGGTGAACAAGGAATAAGAATTAACACTCCGAGGACAAGAACGATAGGAATCAGGTTTTTTTGTATGCGTGACTTCATATTAAAATACACCAAATAATGAAATTTCTTGTGAACGATATTTATCAACGATGGAAAAGCTTAAGGTTTCTTGGTTTCACTTAACTGAAAAACCCGAGAAGAACAGAAGAAGAAGCTTTGGCGACTGCTAAAGACGATCTCGATCTAATTTAATCATGTTAGACATACCAAATCGCTCACGAATAAGAAGACGCTTGTTTTCAAGACGAGAAATAATACGAGAGATGGTTACGTCAGAAACATCTAGGTATTGAGCAAGTGTAGTTTGATTCAAACTCCCTTGAGAAAAGAGGACTTTAATTACTTCCAGCTCCTTCTCAGGAAGAATCGATTCCCATCTGAGCTGGATAGAATCCCAAGAAAGCTCGGAAAATTCAAGAGAAAATTGTCTATCTGCATCAACAAAAGAATTGGCAGAATCAGAACTAGGAATTTTGGGACTAGTTCGAATTTGAATAAACTGCCAAATCTCATCCCTTTTATAATAACACAAACCGAGAATAGAGAAAGAAGACGCAAAGAAGAAGAAGGTAAGGAAAAATAATGAAATACCTGAAGAGACCTTTGAGACAACAAAAACAGGAATTTTAATAGGATCAAGTAAGGCACCAACAACAATATCAATCGAACCGTTCGTACCGATAGGTGTATCTGAACTGATCTCAAATGATATGCCAATTTGTTGATTAGGAGGTAATACTGCCTCAGTAACGTTAGTATAGATCCAATTTGGAGTTACAATCCAGATTTGAAGCTCAAAAGTACCATTATTCAGAAGAGAGCCTGATAGAGGACGACCAATCGTTGCATTCCAGAAAGAAGGGAAGTTAACAGATAAAAACGTATTTGGTAAGATACGAGGATGTAAAAGCAACATGGTATGAAAGCGAGTTATCAACATATCAGACCAAGTTAATGTAGAAATGCCAAAATCAGTGGTCAAAACGGGATTCCCCTCAATTGGAAGAATTATGGTAAACTCATCAACAAATTGGGCAGTGACTAATTGAGATCCAACAAGAGTCCCCCAATCAATCCCTAAGGAATAGGTATATACACTGGAAGAACTAGACAGATAGGATCCACGATATTGACCAGTAATAGTAAAGGGAAATCCCTCAGGAATAGAGTGATTGACAAACGAAAAAGAGATCAAAACAGTATTATTTTCCGGAAGCTGATCCACTGAAACAGATTCTCCGGAAATCTGTAAAGAGACATCTTCAATAGGGAAACCATAAATTCGTAAAACTGCTTGAGCGGTACCTAAAGCGGTACGACTATTACCTTTCGCTTGAAGAGTAAAAGCACACTGATAACTCCCTGAGAGAGAGATCTGATATGAGAGGGTCACAGAACTAATGTTAAATTCAGTGGTCTTTACTGAAGAGGAACAATGAGGTTGAGGGGAGGAGTTAAAGGAAAAGCACGGTGGGATAGATATAAAAAAGCATGGAATAACAACAACTACTAGAAAGAGGGGCTTTTGAAGGGTGAATAATCGATCTTTCGTGCCTTTCATGTCCTTCATAATTAGCTCTATCCACACTTCCAGTTGATTCAAATATTTTCTTTAAAAACTCGGTTGTGGATAAGAGACACACTCGTCAAAAAGAGGAGAATGAACAGAAGAAAATTGAAACTTACAAAAGAACTTCGATAAGATGAAGTAGAGGAAGGAGAAACTTTAGGAATGATAGTAAATGGGAGATCGGAGGTATCAAAAACAGTCATTCCTTCTGAACACCGAGCAACGATTTTGATTAGATAATCAGTGCCGGGGGGAATCGAAGAAAACGTCCAGAAATAGGTTGTGCCAAAAATCGTATCAGCTAATAATGTCCAGGTTAATCCTGCATCAGCAGAATAGTAAACAGCATAAGTGATAGGATGAGAGGCGGTATCAACAGCGGCTCTCCAGGAAACCGTGACATTGTCCTTTATTACTTCTCCACCATTGGGAAAAAGGACAATGGGGGGAATAAGAGTATGAAAAGTAGTAGGGATAGGGGAAGTTCGGGGAGAAGAATCGTAATTCGTAATCAGAATCTCTGTTTCGCTCGTGAGGATTGGATAGGGATTATCCACAATATTATCCCCATCACGATCAGGCCAAGCCCAGTTGCTCCAATAATTATGAGAAAAAGTATTGTTGAACCCCCAATCCGCCGCAAAAAACGATGATTTATCAGCGGTTTCATTAAGACTGCAATGAATAATATTGTTATTAGTAATAATATTATGAGCTGAACCATATTCGAATCTGATTCCCGCCAATTGAATAAAACTAATAGTATTCATAAGGATAGAATTACTGGAAGCAGAGACATAGATACCCCCTCCAGTACAATTGTGGACATAATTTCTCATTAAAAAATTAAACGAAGAACCATCTAGTCTAATTCCTATACTTCTGTAGTAGCTGTATTGGAAAAAATGGTGAATCGGTAGAAATTCAGCCGGAGGAGCCCAGAGATCAGACACAGAATTATTTATTAGAGAATTATGGTTACTTTCAACGAGGTAGATACCCCGTTTACCAAAGAGTACAGAATTATTGATTAGAGAATTGTGATGACTAGATTCTAAATCAAGACCCCCCACCAAAATAGAGTTACTAAACAACTCAATATTAGAGCTATTTGACAATTGAATATGAGAAAGTGAATTGTTCACAATCAGAATATTCGAGGAAGAATGAAGGGAGATTTGAAAACTCGGAAATGGTAAAACCGAGTGAGAGGAATCAAATGAATTATTGACAATGGAAACATTCGAACAAGACACGAGCGCGATCCCTCCCTCTCCCTCCTCAAAGAGACGATTAGAAATCTCGATATCACTACAGTTTAATAAATAAAATAGGCCCACATTAGAGGAAAAAACTTTTTCATGAATATCCAACCCTAAAAAAACTTCTTTTCCATTAATGGAATTATTTAAAAAAATATTCCCTGGTATATCTATCCTAGGATTTTTAAAATCAAAATGATGAAAGTAAGGAGAAAGAATCGAGGCATCAAAACGGTCATGAGCAATATAAGTATAGTAGAGATGATTTAATTCAGAAAGAGGTAAAGAAAAGCGATTATATGAGAAAGTGTTTTGCATACTAGATTCAAACTTTAGAATATAGATTGAATTGTCGAAGAAGAGATTCTGTGTAGAATCAGTCAACCAAAAACTCCCAGTATTCGCCGTAAAATTGTTAGAATGACTAGAAATTATATGAAACGCTTTTTCCTGATGGCGGTACATGTAATAATCATTGTTTCTCATCCAGATCAGAGTATTATTGATGAGAAGATTATTAGAACCTGATACAATCTCACACTCGGCCATTGTGTTATTCACAAGGGTATTATTGACACAATTCACTAAAGAAATACTGGCATTGTTTGCAATCAGAAGAAGGTTACTGGAGTTTACACATTGGATACCCAAATTATCCCTCACAAATTCATAAATCCAAAATACTTCAAGATTACCACCTGTAATGGTAATATTCGAAAGCGTAAGAAACTGACAATTTTCGAGAAAAACACGATAATCAGGTTGGTCAGATTTATAACCACCCGAATATAAATGGAGAGGATCATCAATGAAAACATCAGAAAAGTGTCCATTTGTAACATTAGAAAGGAAGAGTAAAGGGTGAGAAAAGGGCCATACAAAAGTAAAATTCTCGTGAAGAACGATATTGTGAAAGTGAAAATGAAGATCAGTATTGGAGAGATTTATTGCAGGTAAATCCATTGAAGAATTTGAGTAAACAGTAATATTCACATTTGAGATGCTAATTGGATTCGTTTGACTACCATTCCCTGACCAACCATGGAGACTGGCGTGAGTAAGAAAATCAGCATTCCCATTGATTGTGAGCGGGTCAAGAAGAGTTAATTCAGAAGGAGAGGAAGTCCTTAGAGGAGAAAAAGTAGCCAAACTAGATAAACTAGACGAACTGGTACCAGGACTAAGGGTTTGACTGGAGGAGAAAGGAGGAGGAATAACATACCCAAGAAATAATGAGGAAGAAGTACAAAGCAAGAATAAACAGAACAGAGAGTTTTTCAAATCAAATACACATCCACTTACAGCTTCAGAATTAGTTCAAATATGAAGGAAACAAACCTTAAAATGATTTAGTTTCAAAGAGGTGAAAAACCTCGTAAAAAAGAAAGGAAGCTTTAATCCTAGAATTTTAACACATGAATCCCTGTTATGAAAAGATAGAAAAGAGGAGTATATACCAAGGCCCTCCACATTCTTTTCTATAAGGAAAACTGACACCATACCTCCACAAAAAAAGAAGGAAGACCTAGGGTCTTCGCTTGCGAGTAAAGACAAAAATCAAGGACAAACCGAGAACTAAAACTTGTACCTCGAAACCAGGACCACCAGCAGCAGTCGTTGTTGTAGTAGGTTCTTGGTCGTCTGTTGTCGTAGTTACTGGAGTAGTCGTAGGAGTTGTGGAAGGTGAAGTAGTTGTCACTTCAGATAGTGTCACCTTGAGTAACCATATATCCGTATCCGTTTTACCAGCAGGTTGAGTCGCTCCAGCAATCACAAAACTATC